>NZ_JAUBTN010000073.1:0-33684 GCF_036705055.1 Microcoleus sp. CZ3-B2
TAGAGACATAAGATAGGCTGCACACTGAAATTATATTTTGACTATTATAGGATCAATCATTCTGTGGCGTTCTCTAAAGCTCAAGTGACTTTACGCATTGACAGTGATGTTTTGGAGTGGTTTAAATCTCAAGGTCGTGGTTATCAAACCCAGATCAATACCTTACTGCGAGAATACATGAAAGCCCATCAATAATGGATTTGCTATTTTTTGTTATTATTTCATTTGTTTTACTTTTATTTAGTGCGATTAAAGGTTATTTTGTACTTTATCCGTTGCTAGCTTCTATGGCAATTTTTATTGCCATTTTGTTGAGAAGGGGATTTCAGATAAACAGCTTAATCAAAATGGCTGTGGCTGGCAGTCAAAAGTCTTTTTCAGTAATCGGTATTTTACTGTTAATCGGGGCAGTCATGGCCGTATGGATGGCTGCGGGGACGGTTCCGGTTCTCGTATATTGGGGAATTAAATTAATTAGCCCTCAATATTTTATTTTTTGGGCGTTTATCTTAACTAGCACGGTTTCTGTGCTGCTGGGAACTTCCTTTGGTACTGCGAGCACTATCGGCATTGCTTTAACGATCGCAGCCAAGGGCAGCGGTGTCAATCCCAATACGATCGCGGGGGCAATAATTGCCGGAGCTTATTTTGGCGATCGGTGTTCTCCCATGTCTTCTAGCGCTAATTTGATTGCCGCCATTACCCGCACAGACATTTATAAGAACCTCAAAAATATGGCGGTAACAGCTTTTTATCCGCTGATAGTTTCCAGCATCTTGTATTTAATCTTATCCTTAGCAAATCCCGTAGAAGTTGCTGGCAATAACCTGGCTTTGGAACTTGGCAAAGCCTTCAATCTCAACTGGATAACTTGGTTGCCAGCCTTGACAATTTTAATTCTTTGTGTTTTGCGAGTTGAGGTCAAAATTGCCATGACTGTTAGTCTAATTGCCGGAAGTGCGATCGCCATTTTCGTGCAAGGTTATTCGCCGATCGAGATTCTGCAATTCGCGATCGCCGGATTCAAGTTAGAATCAACTTCGAGTTTAAAAGATATTGTGGCGGGAGGAGGGATTTTGTCGATGGTCAAAGTTTCAATAATTGTAATTGTATCGACAGCATTTGCCGGCCTTTTTGCGGGGACGAAAACGCTAGAATTTATTGAATTGTATCTAAACAAAGCTCGATCGAGAGGTGATTTATTTTTGGGAACGACAATCATAGCCATTTTATCCGCAGCATTTGGCTGTACCCAAACAATCGCAATCCTCCTGACTCATCAGTTAGTTGAGGAAAAATACCGAAAAGAAGGATTAGATAATTATCAAATTGCTGTAGATTTAGAAAACACCGCTGTTGTGATTTCTCCCTTAATTCCTTGGAATATTGCCGGATTAGTGCCTGCAACCATCTTGAGCGTCAATGCAGATTTTATCCCTTATGCCTTTTATTTGTATCTCATTCCTTTGTTTAACTTAATTCAAATTAAATTGGCTAAACCTCACAAAAATTCGCCTACTAATAAATGAATAATAGAGTATCAATCGGTTATGTTTTGGCAGTAGTTGCGACTGCTATTTGGGCCGGTAATTTCATCGTTGCTAGAGCTTTGAATCAGGATGTTTTGCCGATCGGTCTAGCTTTCTGGCGATGGACGATTGCTGTGGCTACATTAGCACCATTCACCGTGCGGGCGGCAGTTGCAGATTGGAAATTGATTCAAAAATCTCTCCCTTACTTGACTGTATCGGCCCTGTTAGGCGTGACTACTTTTAACACTTTGATCTATGTTGCCGGTCACACAACCCTGGCGGTGAATATGGCGTTAATTGCCAGTTTTTCCCCGGTTTTTATTGTACTTATGTCTCGTCTTTTTTACGGAGAAACTATCTCGTTAACGCGCGCTGCCGGCATTGCGATCGCCGTCAGCGGTGTTGTATTGTTAATCGCGGGAGGCTCGTTAGAAAGGCTGCTGAGTATTTCCTTTGCGATCGGCGATTTGTATATGCTATTGGCATCTATCATCTTTGCTGGCTACACTATGCTGGTGAAGCGCAAGCCACCCAACCTGCGGATGACAACTTTCACTTTATGCACTTTTAGCTTGGGGCTGTTGTTTTTATCGCCCTTCTATGCACTGGAATGTTGGATTTATCACCCTGTGGCGTTCAATCCTTCGATCGCCCTGGCGTTACTTTATGTGGGGGTTCTGTCGTCGGTGGTGGCGTTTCTGGCGTGGAATCAGGCGATCGCCCTGATTGGCCCGAACCGCACAGCCTTAATCTATTACCTGATTCCAGTGTTTAGCGGTATTGCTGCGTGGCTGTTTCTCGGTGAAGCGATTTCGTTGGTGCATATTTTTAGTGCATTGGCGATCGTCTGTGGCATTATTATTACTAATCGCACTAAATCAAGCCTTGTCAGAATCAGGAACATACCGAAAAATTGAATTATATTATATCAGATAACATGACTATCATCAAGTTTGTAATGAGGACTTCAGTTTTTTCATCAGCCTTTTAGTGGATCGCGACTAAAGTCCTTACTACAAAAGATCTCTACCTATTGCACTAACCCAATTATCTGATTACTTTGGCAGCGGTGCCAAGACTTTCTCGGAATGATTCGCCGCCACCGCCGCAAATAAAGCCTCATAATGATTCAAAGCTTCCTCAAATCCGTAATTCTCCACAGCATAATTTCTACCTTGTTCCCCCAACGCATTCACCTTAGCAGGATGCAGATACAAATCCTCCACAGCATCAGCCAAAGCCTCCGCATCTTCCGGCGCTATTACAACCCCGCCACCGCTTTGCTGGACTGCTTTATGCGCCGTACCAGTTTCGGGAACCGATGCCAAAATTGCCCTACCGCTAGCGAGAATTACTTGAATTTTTGAAGGCATATTAAAGTTAGTAACGCGCAGCTTTTGTACGACTAAACTCACATCAGCAGCAGCTAACAGTTCCGGCAATTTTTCTCGCGGTTCAAAGGGTAGCAACATTACATTAGTAGCTTTATAAGTTTCGCAATCTTTTTGCAAACGCGCTAGTGCTGTTGATTCTCCGACAATTACAAAAGCAATTTCAACTATGTGTTTCAAACGGGCTGCTGCTTTGACAACTGTTTGCAATCCCTGAGTCAGGGCAATATTTCCAGCATACAGAACGACAAATTTGCCCTTGAGTTTGTGGGTTTCTCGAAAGGGGTTATTTTCTTTGGGTAAGGGGCGAATGAAATTGACATCTACCCAATTGGGAAGGCAAACTATTTTTTCTGGGGGTACTCCCTGAGAGTGCAATTTTTTGATAAAACCGCTGTCGATGACGCTGACTTGGCTGGCTGTGCTGTAGGCAAATTTTTCTAAGGCGTCAGCAATCTTAATTAGCAGTCCGTTTTTTTTCACCAAGCCGACGCGCACGGCTGCTTCTGAGACTATATCCTGTACGTTGAGGACGATCGGGCAAGCGCGACTCCAGCCGTAGAGGGCAACAGGGACGCAAATCGGTAAAGGCGGCATTGTCGAGAAAATTACGTCGGGGCGCCAGCCGCTGAAGGCTTGGACGGCGCTGGAGAGGACAAAACTGCCGTCTAGTAAAAGTCTGTCTAGGAGGCTGGGATGGGGGCCGTTGACGCGCAGGTAGCTGCGCTGAATTGTGACGCCTTTGTGTTCTTCGGTGAGGTAAAATTTGCCCTGATATTGCGGATAAATCCGGCGCTGGGGATAGTTGGGCATTCCGGTGATGACTCGCACTTGGTGGCCGCGCTTGACTAAGCCTTGCGCTAGTTCTGTCATCAGGGGGGCAATGCCGATCGGCTCTGGATAGTAGTTATAGGAATAAATTAGAATACGCATAATATTTATTTGGCAGCAAATTGTCCTGCCGCGACGCGAGTCTACACCCGGTGAGTTGCAGAGGATGTGGTTGGGTTCCGGGTAGCACAACAGGGGGCGGTGCTGGAACCTTCCACTTTTTGCAAAAGAAGCCGCTCTGGATCGGGCGGGCCGCAAGCGCTTTCAGGTAAGGTTTTTTCGCATTACCAAACAGTTGCGGCGATCGTCGGTACGGATATACCGAAGATCGTCTGTGAGCTTGTACATGAACACAAGTCCCCTTTCTCCTTCTCTGTCTAAGGGATCGCGCTGCTCTTGCATGATCGAGTGCAGCTTTGCTTCCAGGTTGAATGGTTGACCCCTGTCCCAAATCCTAATTTCTAAGTAATCGGCAAACACTTTTACCTCAATGTCGATCGGCGTCGCGGAGGGCAAGTTCTGGTGAGCGTGGCGGACAGCGTTTGTAAAGCCTTCGTTGACGATCAGCCGGCACTGCCACCAGAAATCCGCCGGCAGCAGCGGCAAAACTATATTCTCCAACCATTCCAAAATGGATGTTAAAGCCTCCAAGTCTGTTTCAACTTGAAGGTGCGACTCGGCCTTTGGTTGCTCGTTTTTCATTTTTTTTCCCCCTTGTCGGCCCCCACCAGCGCTATACTCAGCACCGGAAAGAGAGGAAAATGAGGACTCTGTCTTGGCAACATATTAGTTAAGTCAAGCTTGAGTTGAAGAAGCTCGTTTTGCCTCAAGGTGAGCATTCCTTTCGCACCATTTACTCGCACAGAAAATGAGAGACTTCCGATACTGTAACCCGCCTCAATAGGGCGTTTAAATTGGGAAAATTCCCGATTCAGCTTGCGACGAGTGGTTTGAGTTTCCACCGTGTTAGCAGTCGGTACTTTTGTGACGATCCTACTCTGAATCAAAGATTACAGTGTAGGCATCTGAGTCCTGTTAAGGATATCGAGATCTTCCTTCGAGGTACTCCAAAATGTTTCTCTCGATCGGCGTTTTATAGTGAGGAACACGTCGGGCCCCACTGTTTTTGCAGTATATCAAAGATTGTTTGTTCAGGCTGTGAAGGTTTTCCCGTCCTACGGCTTCGGCGGGCTGCGCCAACGGCATCGGTCAACCTTCCATCCCACACATAAACCGGGCTTTCATCCCACCCACCTATCAAAGATTAGGTCGTGGGGATTCCCGCGCCCGCTAGCTAAACATAGGTTAGTTTTTGTCGTCATTGAAAACCCTGGTGGCGTAATTCGAGCATGACCAGAACTGCCAAATTGCTAATTCGTAGTTCGATCGCCTATTTAGCAACTAGCTGCCCATTTTTTCGGTGTGAATTTTAACACTTAATAGTAACTTAGCGATCGCTACCGAGTCTGCTTAACTAAATATCGAGTTCGAGTTCCAGCAGCCCCTCGGCAACAGCACCCGAGAGTTCAGCAATGAGTTGTTGAGGACTCCTACACAGCACCGCTATTTTTGTTAAACAGGACTGTTATAGTTTTAACAATTAGTTTCAAGTCATAGATCAGGCTCCAGTTTTCTTGATATTTTAAATCTAAACGGATGACATCTTCAAAATCGCGGACTTGAGAGCGACCGTTGACTTGCCATTCGCCAGTCATTCCGGGCTTGACATCCAAACGCTGCCACTGAGGGACTTCGTAGCGATCTACTTCGTCTGGAGTAGGCGGTCTGGTGCCGACTAGACTCATTTCGCCTTTGAGCACGTTCCAAAACTGCGGCAGTTCGTCGAGACTGGTTTTGCGTAAGATGCGCCCGACTTTGGTAATCCGCGGGTCGTTGTCATTTTTGAAAAATGCGCCAGAAGCTTGGTTTTTAATTTGGTCTTTCATAGCTTCGGCGTTGGTACACATCGATCGAAATTTCCAAATCTGAAATTTTCTCCCCATCCAGCCGCAGCGGGTTTGTGCAAAAAATATCGGGCCTGGATCGTTGATGGTGATGGCTGCGGCTATGGGTACGAACAAAATTGCTGTAATCACCAAACCGACTAGGGCCCCAAGAATGTCTATCAGCCGTTTCACCAACGATTGCACTGAGGGGTGCGTCATCGGTAGGTGGTTGTCCGGGGAGTTGGTTTCTGCCGGAGTTGAGGTGGCAGGGGTCTGCTCGATCGTTAGCACTTGATCTAAACTGGTGAGAGCAAATACTGCCATCACCTGCGGCTTCAGGCTGCGAAGCACCAAGTCGCTGCCGCGCTGTTTGGCAAATTTGAGATTGCTGACTAAAGCACCAATTCCGCTACTGTCAATAAACGTCGTGTGAGTGAAGTCTAGGACAATTTTGCTGGGAACGGTGCTTTCAGAGAAAAGTTGCTGGCAGGTTTTTTTGAAGTTTACGGCTTCAAGTACGCTCAAGCGCACGGGTATGTGAACCGAGGGAATCTCGTCGAAGTACGTAACCCGAAAATCTTCTGCCTCTGGGGTTGTGCTGACCATGAAGTCCTAGTTTCAAATTTCAAACTGATATCTTTAACCTATTCTGTCTTACCCGCTCCACCTTTACCAAATATTGTTTTTACCACCGGGCTAGCTTTATGGCAACTTTACAAAAATGCCAGAAAAGCTTGTTGCCGATCGTCCCGATATCGAAGGCCGAGGTAAACTCTAGTCTACCAGTCCCTGTTTTGGCGGAAAAATAATTTTGAACGCAGCCGCGGCCCAACTTTCACCTTTGATATCAGATACGTTCCATTGAGCGCAATAAGTAAGGTTTGTAGTGCGGACGACCCTCCGCCCTCAGCCGGAGGACTTGCATTGGACACGGGCGATCCGTTTTTGTTCTAGTAATCCACCGGACATGATATGAATCAAGATTTTGATCGCTTCTGGCCGATTAATTGTGTCTTGAAAAATTCCGATGTCTGTTTTGTAGCGGGATAGCAAGCGCAGTTAACGCTTAACAGTTAACTGGAAAGTCAAGAGTTAACCGTTAACTGAAAAATCCCTGCACCAAACGTCGGGAAATGAGGTTAAGAATTGTAGACGTTTTCTGACTGGGAGGTTTCGCGGGTGATGGGTTTGACTTTGGCTTTGGCCTTGGCTGCGTTGCGTTTGAGGGCCTGGAGACGAGCTTCGTATTTAGCCCGCTGCTGTTTTTTCGAGGTTTGCTCGATTAAGGTTTTTAAGGCGCTACCGAGGCTTTTGTAGGCGTTTGGGAGAGTGTAACCGAAGCGGGTGGCGAGGGCGAGGGCTTTTTCGTCTGCATCTACTGCTTCTTTTAAACTTTTCTCTCCGTTGTTTTTTTGGTAAAGCCTCCAGCCGGAGACGCCACACAAAGATAGGGCCAACAGCAGTAACAAGCCGTCTTGTACCCAAAGTTCGCCGACTGCGCCGCCTAAACCAATGGCGAGGGCTGCCATTTCCCAACCGTCTCTGGGGATGGTGTCGTTTTGGATTCTGGCGACTTCGTGCCAAAATAAAAGATTGCGCTGATCCATTGCTAGCTGTTCCCAGCGGATCAGGTCTATTTGAATTTCTACCTGGTCTTTGCCTATTTCTTCGCTGCGGATCAGGGTTGGATTAACTTCTATTGTTTTTTCTACTGTTACCCAACTTTGGAGTTCTGGGGGCAGTATATTTTTCAAGCGCCGGATCTCACTCATCTCGGCTCTTGCTGTAGAGGTTGCATAGGATGTCATAGCTCCGGCCTATTGATTTTCCAAAGGTTAATATGTGTCTATTTCTGTGAGTATAGCAAACCTTGAATCAAAATTTTGTCTGGCAGCGGGGGCGATTCACGCTCGGGATAGCTACGTTTAACGACCTTTTGGCAATTTTACTCGATTTTACTCTGCTTGGCGGGGCGATCGCAACTGCCTGCTACATCCTTAACTTTCGACTACTCGATCAAAGGTTGAATTTCTTGCCACAATTTCGACCAAGCCACCAAAATATCAGGCTGAGAAGTTATCCTTTTTTTTGCTAAAAATAGCACTTCTGCATCGAAGGAGAATCCTTTCAACTGTTGATAGTTGAAAATATCAAATTTTTCTAATTTTTATACTCAGGGTTCGAGGTGTTCGAGGGATTACGCTAAGTCGCCATTCATGAAAAAAATGCAGTCTGTGTCTAAATCTTTACATCGTTTTTTCAACGCATATTCTTTGCCTTGAAGCTGGCTGTAAGAAATTAGTTAAATGTGATGTGTGGGGAAAGCTTTCAGTTTATTTTAGATGAGTTTTCGGGTATTGCCGGTCGAGCCGTCGTTAACAATGATAAAATTATAACCGTGATTTTTTTGAGAAAATTCTCAAATTTTGTCACAGGTTTGCTCTATGCAGTTTGCTTTGTTGTAAACAGGCTTAATTACTGCGATTTTTGTGATTGTTGTTCGATCGGACGATCGCTCAAAGATACTACCACCTAGGGCGGGAAATCACAAGTCAAAAATTACAGGTAAAACTTCGGGTAAGAAATAAGCATGGTCAACTTGGGGCGCTAGTTGCATGAAAAGTGCGATCGGTATAAATTGTATCATGCTAGACTTGCCTTAGCCGATATTTAAGGACGACACGGGCGATCGACAATCTCAATGCTCCCAGCACCAGGCCCCGAAAAACCCTCATACTGCCGCCATAACCCTTTACCTCATAAGGTTGTAATTGTCAATGGTAAATTATTTAATTAACAAATGGCCCGAGTATTTTCAGCCTGGTATTACGTCCAAAAAAAAACGAATTATTAGCTTTTTACTAGCCTTTTTCCTAACTTTCATCACCTATCAAACCATCTTAGAAATCGTCACAGTAGAAATTCCGATTTTTGGCTTTCACGATATTGTAAACCTTCAGAATCCCCAGGAAATACCGCCGCAGCGGCGAGATTCTCCCGGCGACTACAGCCAGCAAAACTTAGAGCCTTTTTTAGAAGATTTAGTCATTCATAACTATTGGTTTTTGTCAACCCAAGAACTTTACGAATATTTCATCGCCAATCCCAAAAAGCCGATACCGAGTGAATATCGCGGACGCAAAAAAGTTATGATTACTTTTGACGATGGAAACGAAAGCATTTATACCCACGTACTGCCGATTTTAGAAAGACTCGAAAATAAATACGGCAAAAAAACTAAAGTAGTTGTATTTATCAACTCCGGCTTCTTGGGCCATCAAGACTCGCTCATCAAAAAGGTAACTTGTCAAAATTTGAGAGACGGAATGCAGCAAGGTTATTATGACATTCAATCCCACGGGCTGAATCACGAAAACCTTACAAAAGTTTCTGCAAAAGCATTAAAGAGAGAATTATCGGAAGACCAAATTAGACTGAGGAAATGCACCCAAGATTTAGACCAAAATCGGACAGTCGCCTCGCACATAGCCTACCCGTTTGGCGCTGTCAACAAACAAGTTGACAAATACGTTGCTAAATATTTTTACTCAGGATACTTGTACAACAGCTTAAAACTCAAATTGCGCTTTTTCCCAGCCAATCAATACCGAATTTCGAGGTTGACAGTGAATAAAAAACACTCAACAAAAAGACTCAGCAGCTTAGCTTCAGGAAGCTGGCTACACAAATTAATTGGCAAGTAACATTTGGCAACTATACAGCAGTCAAAACAAATCGGTAAGTGCATTGGAATACACAACATCAGAGTCACAAAACACGGTGAAAAACGAAAAGATTTTGGCAGTTGCTGCGGTTTCCCAACGCGCCGACGCGCTGGATGCGCTGCGGGGAATAGCAGTTTTAGCAATGGTTTTATCAGGTACAATAGCCCGCAAAACATTGCCGGCGTGGATGTATCACGCCCAACTCCCTCCACCAGACCACGTTTTTAATAACAAACTAGCAGGATTAACCTGGGTTGATTTAGTTTTCCCCTTCTTTCTGTTTGCAATGGGTGCCGCAATACCCCTAGCTTTGTCCCGCCGCATCGCCAAGGGATGGGATACAAAAAAAGTAGTTTTATTTATTTTGCAAAGAGGCTGTTTATTGGCATTTTTTGCCATATTTCTCCAGCACATTCGTCCGACTGTAATTAGCCCGGAGGAAGCTAGCAGACTAAAGTGGTGGCTGGGATTGTGCGGATTTTTCCTATTATTTTTGATGTACGTTCGCTGGCCTCAAAAGTGGTCTGCATGGCTGCGTAGGGGATTGACTCTGGCTGCTTGGAGTGCGGGAATAGTCTTCGTATCTCACATCAAATATCCCAGCGGTGTAGGATTTTCAGTTGACCGCAGCGACATCATCTTGATGGTACTTGCAAATATGGCCGTTTTCGGGTCGCTAATTTGGCTGTTTACTCGTTCAAATGTGTGGCTGCGAGTAGGAATTTTGGGCCTGTTGTTAGCGGCGCGACTGTCTTCTTCTGCTGACGGTTGGATTAACTTAGTTTGGTCGTCCTCTCCTGCACCTTGGCTGTTTCAATTTGATTATTTGAAGTATTTATTTGTGGTGATTCCCGGTACTGTTGTCGGGGATTTACTGAATCGGTGGATAGAGTATTATTCGCCGGCAGAGTCGAGTTATGCGAAGTGGAAAAATTGGCGCTATTTTAGCATTCTGGTTTTGATGTTGGCGATTGATTTAATCTTGTTAATTGGACTGCAAGCTAGATGGGTGTGGCAAACTTCTTTAGTGACGCTGATGCTGTGTTTGTGCGGTTGGGTTTTGTTGAAAAAACCTGGAAATGTCACGGAAAATTTATTGAACCACCTTTACAAATGGGGGTTTTATTGGCTGGCTTTGGGTTTGCTGTTTGAGCCTTATCAAGGGGGAATTAAGAAAGATTCGGCGACGATGAGTTACTTTTTTGTAACGGCGGGAATGGCGATTTTTCTGTTAATTGGGTTGACGGTAATTATCGATGTGTTTCAGAAAAGATGGTTTTTGCAGTTATTTATTGATAATGGGTTAAACCCGATGATTGGCTACGCAGGATTTGCTAACATTATCTGGCCGATTCTGGTTTTAACTAAATGGGAACCGGTGATTGTTGAGATGACTTCAAGCAATCCGTTTATGGGGTTTTTGAGGGGTTTTGGATATACGGCGATTTTGGCGTTAATTGTGATGGGGTTTACCAGGTTGAAACTATTTTTGAGAACGTGAAATAATTAAAGGGCGAGAACATCTTCACGTTTGGTAAATATAATGTCCTCATCGGCTTGCCTAAATTCAATATTAAACTTATCAAACACAACTTCTCGCCCTAAAAGCATGATATCATTTCCGGTTTGCGATCGTCACAAAAAAGGTTCGTAGTACAGACTTGCACACGCTTTCATTTTGCGGACTTATGTCCGCACTACGAACGAATCTGATTGCGGTAAATCGAACGGAAATAATAGGACATCTGCTTTTGCAGGGGTTTTGTTCCTAGATGATGCTGTGATTGGCTAGAGAGATTTGCTTGGAAAATCCTAGGGAGTTACAGTCTATGAAACTGACTTGAGAATGCCACTTTCTAGCTGATAAATTGCTGCCATAATTCCAGTTTCAGGATTTGTGAGCAGGGATTTTTTGACATCTTTCAAGTATTCTACAATGTGTTCCCGCAAAATCGGTCTTTCTACTGTGACTGTGTGATTGTAATCCCACAAATCCCAGATGATTATGCCGATGCCGACAATCGGGTCGATTAAGCCTACTCCCAACTGACTTGCAACTGTACCGCCTGTTTTTGTAGCTACTTTGGCCGCGGCTTTGCTGGCAACTTTTGCGGTAACTTTGCTGCCAATTTTTGCAGCCATTCCTAATATTAAGGGTTTAGCAATTAAGTAACCGCTGCCGCCAACTAATACTTTTAATGATAAATTAGAAATGTTTCCTTGATCATTAATTGTGGTGGCAATATCGTTGAGATGTTTGTCCCAATGTACTTGCGGTATGTTATAATTATTTTGAACTACTTTTACATTTTTGCTAACTTCGGCTATGTACAAGTTAGCAGTATCTTGAGTGATTAATTGAAATCGCATTTGAGCGTTTTTGGGAACCAGCACGCGGTTAGCAAATTCTCTTTGGAAGTCTTCGGTTAATTTTTCAGCAACAGATTGAGATGCTGCTGTCATGTCAAATTTGTTGAATACGGCGGATTTGACGAAAGTGAAAGGGACTGTAAACTCCATCTTTTTTTGATTGAAGTAATCGAAGTACCAATCGAGGAAGTTGTTGTCTACTCGTGCAATTACTTCGGTTTCCCATTTGTCCAATTCTTTTGATGCAAAAGCTTCGGCTGTTGTATGGGATTGTTGGATGGCGTTTTTGATGTCTTGGTTGACTTTGCTGAAGTCGTGGGGCAGGGAGACTACAACGGCTGTGGTTGCAGTATTTGTTAGGGACTGGGATATGAGAAAGTTACCTAATAGGGGAATGATGACTACTAGAATGACAACTGTCCAAACCATCGGTGTCACGGTTTTGATAAACTGACCGAGCACCTTGAGGCGTTCTGTTTTTTCTGAATAGCTGATTTTTGGGTTTTCTCGACTCATGGCGGTTCTGCAAGTGATGAGAATGGGGGCTAGTTTCGATTATAGGCGGCGCTTCCTGAATTGTGTTGCGGGGGAGTAGCCTGGGATTCTGGAAGGGTTGGGAAAATAAGTAGGTGGAGCGAAATTAAAACTGCGATCGCACTTTTCATCCGCGTTCATCTGCGTTAATCTGCCTGTATCAGCGGTTCATCAAAAAATCCTGTTCGCGCCGATCAAACAATATAAATAACTTTCTAACTCCAATACTCCGGACAGTTTTTGGAACGAGACTACAAGCTTACGCGGGGCAAGGATCGTAAAAAAGTCTAATTAAATGAATGAGCGGGGTGGAGCTGACATTGATTTAATTATCCACAGGGGCTGCGAAGTCAAGCGAAAATAAGCCATTGGGCCAGATAAAAACTGTCCGGAGTATTGTAACTCAACAACCACTGTTGAATCTGAAAAAATATCACGCGCTGCTGCTATCAAGTTGCCCCTTCGCAAAGAAGAAATCCAATCACTTAAAAAGTCAGTAAGTAACTGGGCAATTCGCCGAAGTCCGAAGGATAGGCGACTAGAAGTTAGCTTAAACGTATGGGCGGCGATCCACCGCCCGAAATGCAAGGCTGTTTTACATGAGTTACAGCGGCGCGTGACTATCTAATTCTAACAAGTTCCAGTTATTTATAGCAAGCATTTTAGTAAAGAATGCGAGCGCCTATCTTTAAAAATCAGAATCCTTGGTAGCGCGAGTATAATATCTGATACGTTGGGCTATTAATGCTTTCAATCTTTTTACAAAATTGAGCTGTGTTCTGTCATCATCTTCTGATGGCGAACTTGTCAAGTCACGCAGCAATTCTAATAATTCTGCCTCTGTTAACTGTTTCAGTGATTGCTTCTTGTAAATTTTATTCAAATAAATATCCGTATATATTTTGGAAAATTTCAATTCCTGAAATTTAGTATCAATCAGAGCCACTATGTCGGAGCGACTCAGAAGCGGTTGACTGACATTAGGAACTTTAGGATTTTTTTTGCGCCCGTATTTCTCTTTAATCCGGTCAATCTGCTCTTTAAATTTAGCACCTTTTTCAGGATGGACCATTGAGACAAAATTGGCAAAACCCTCAATTGATGCTATGATATCCTCAGACTGTCCCCAGTTGTGACCTTCGAGACCGTCTTTTTCAATTTGATAAAGAACAGCACGAAAATTTTTGAGCTTTTCTCTTGAAACGTTAAGTTTGTCGTTAACTACAATACCAGTAACTTCCTGCTGCTGATATCTGCGAATAACTCTAGTTTTCTGTTCATTAATCTCAAAGTCTTCTTGCTCAACAATAAACCTGGTGTTTTGGAAGATATTACAGATATTGCGGAGACTCTCACCGGAAGTAGAAAAAGTTAGGTCATCAGCATAGCGAGTATAATCAAAGCCATATTGTTTCGCCATCGAATGTAATCGCCGATCCAGTCTGCGACACAGAACATTGGTAATTGCGGGACTTGTTGGCGCTCCCTGTGGCAAGTATCGTTCAGTCCACGAAAGTAAGAAGGCTGTTTTACCGTTCGCTTCAATCTCTTTCATTTTCGGTTCAGTACAAATCAACCCAAAAATTGTTGAGGCAGTTTCCGAATAGCCGAATGATTTGAAAAGTCCCTTAACTCGTATGTAGGAAATAGAAGGAAAAAAATCTTTGAGATCGATATTGATGATGACTTCTTTGCCTATATGATGCTCTGCATTCGTAGCTATAGAATGTTTAAGGCGAAAACCGTGAGCAGCCTCGTGTAGTTGGATGTTTTCTAAAATATTCTCAAGAATCCACTTTTGAGCTTTCTTCAACAAGTGTGTCGGTGCTGATATTTTCCTATTTCCACCCGTTTTTTTCGGAATTTGGAAACGGATGTAATGGTGTTTTTTGCGGGAAAAAGCTAGAAAGCGCAATCCTTTGACACTAATCTCCATAGCTAGGGCGATCGCTTCATGGGAGTTACACAATGGCAAGTTGTTGCTTTGCAATCGCTCCGGATCGAACTTCGCATTGTTAATACGCTTCTTCTGCAAAACCTGACTGTGTTTTAGTCGCCGAGAAAGTCTGCCCTCTAGCTGTTCAAACTCGCCTTCTATAGAACCCTCAATGTCTTGTATTATACAATTTATATCGCAAGATGACATAAACTCGTCGGGAAATGCGTCTACCAGATCGTCATAGCACTCGAACCAATTTTCATGATGAAATATCCAATTATATTCAGTATCTGATTGTACCTTTTCAGTTTTCTTGAAACAATTTTGCTCAATAAATATTTGTAACTTCTGGGATCTATTCGTATATTCTTTATCGTTTAAGAGCCTTGCCGCTTGCTGTAAATCTTCAAGAGCCTCCTGCTTATCTGTTTGCCGCCTGCGAATCAAACCTCGGTAGTGATAGGCTTGGACGCAGTTTATATCGTGACTGATGGCTTGGTTAAAACATTCAAAAGCCTCGCCGTAGTTGCGTTGCATATAATAAGAAATTCCTTGAACAATGAGCTCACTGATATCCATATTATTTTTTAGCTTGCTTTACTTAACAGAACCAAAATGTACTGGTCAAGACTAACTCCTTCCCTTTCCGCTTTTTCTGCTAAACTCAAATGTAGAGATTTAGGAATCTGTAACGATAAATTTCCGCTATACTCAATTTCCGTTGTAGGTAAAGGAATCTCATGCCCGCACTCATAAGCAGTCTCTATCCACAATTCCCTAGCTTCCTCAATGTTCTCCATTGCTTCTAGCAAAGTTTCTCCTACAGACATACAACCTGGAATGTCTTTGATGAGGACTGTATAGCCTCCTTCTGGATCTGGGTAAAAACTTACAGCATATCTCAGGTTTAAGTAATATTCTAAAGATTTATTCTTCAATTCTATCTTCTGATTCATTGCTCCATTCCTCTAGTTTCAATAGCGCAACAATTTGCTTTACGTATACTCCTTTTACCTTTTGACCGCCTTTTTTAGGAACTGTAATATTTAATCCATCAGTATTGACAAAAGTATGGTGACTTCCTTTCGATCGCTTTTCTTCAAACCCAAAAGCAGTTAGGATATAGCACACATCGTCAAACCGGACTTCTGGTGGATTTGCTAAAAATTGTTCTACCAGTTTTCCTAACTTGCCCATAATTTTTTATGGATGCTTATACTATTCTAATAAATAAGGGTGGGCATTGCCCACCCTCGCTAGGAATCAGATGTAATTCAGAAACTAAACCTTCGCTTCATTCTTCACCAAATTACCCCAACCCAAATCCTTCAGCGAATTATTCCGGCGCAGCGGGCGAGTCACCAACTCCAGAATATCCCGCGCATTACCAAAGCCGTGAATTTGAGCAAAAGTAAACTCTACTGACCACTTAGTATTAATTCCCCGCGCTTCCAAAGGATTAGCGTGAGCCATACCAGTAATCACCAAGTCGATATTCTGCTCGTAAATCCGCTGTAGCTGATTGTAATTGTCTGGTTTCTCGACAATCCGAGGAGTAGGAACTCCCATCTCGTGACAAGTCTTTTCTAACAAAGCCAATTCAGCGGCTTGATAGCGTTTGTCCATGTAGGGAATGCCGATTTCGGGACAAGTCATGCCGCAGCGAATCAAGAAACGCGCTAAAGAAATTTCTAGCAAATTGTCGCCCATGAAGAAGACAGATTTGCCGCGAATTATTTGCAGGTAATCTTCTAAGCCGGCCCAGATTTGTGCTTCCCGTTCGTCTAAACCTTTGGGTTCAATTCCCAACACTGAGCAAATCTTTTCAATCCACGCGCGAGTTCCGTCTGGCCCGATCGGGAATGGAGCACCAATTAGCTTGCACTTGCGGCGGCGCATCAACGTAGAAGCGGTACGGGACAAGAACGGATTCATGCCAGATACATAATAGCCTTCTTCCAATACTGGCAATTCAGTGTAGCGCTTGGAAGGCAGCCAGCCGGAAACTTTGATTCCTTGCTTCTTCAATTCTAAGGTTAGCTGAGTGACAACTGGGTCTGGTAAGGAACCGAAAAGTACCAGCGGTGTGTGCTTGACATATTCGGATTCATCGGCTGCAACTTCTTCTTTTTTCTTGCCGAAGTTTAGCAGTTGAGAGATGGCGTTTCTTTCCTGCTTCTGAGATTCTACTACAGGAGCTTTGTCAGGGCATTTAGCGGCCATTGCTGCTAAAACGGTATCTTCCCCTTGGGTAAAGGCGTAATCCAAGCCGTTAGCGCGGGCTGTGACGATGGGAATGCCGATTTCGGCTTCCAGCTTAGGCGCTAAGCCTTCCAAGTCCATTTTGATGATTTCGGTGGTGCAGGTGCCGATCCAGACAATGACGCTGGGGTTACGATCGCGCTTAATTTGCAAGCACAGCCGCTTCAACTCATCAAAATCGTTCAACTGAGCGGAAATATCGCCTTCTTCCAACTCAGCCATCGCATAGCGGGGTTCGGCAAAAATCATCACGCCCATTGCATTTTGCAAGAAATAGCCGCAAGTCTTGGTACCGATGACTAGGAAAAAGCTGTCTTCAATTTTTTGGTAAAGCCAAGCTACGCAGCTAATGGGACAAAATGTGTGATAATTGCCTGTTTCGCATTCAAAGTTTAAAGCTTCGGGTTCGTTAGTAGTAATAGCAGTCATATTTCAAGTGTTCTCCCTTTAAATTGTTTTTAGTCTCGAACTGGACAGGCGCGCGATGGAGTAAATAGTTGTTTTGTGCGATCGCATCTCTTGCTGCGGACAAGCATAGATTTTTTTCATCTCTAAGGATAAAAGGTGCAGCGGCGAGAAAATATCTGTTTTGTGCGATCGCGCTCGAATTGCAGCGAACAATAATAGAAATACCTGGTCTTGGCGCAAGTCCTCTGACAATATAGATGCAGCAAACTGAATATTTCTGCAGCCGCAGCATCCCAAATTGAACTTCAAAAATTCGGTACGAGGGTCTACAATCTCTCACTGCGGGGAGAGCCTTGTTTTTCAACTCGCTCAGCTAAAAACCCTTTTGATAGTTGTGAGTTTGAGTTAATTAAAAATTAACAACTCGCAACTCACAACTCACAAATAGAGCGGACAAATTTCAGACTAAGATAGCCTTGGGCGATCGCAACAACCTCATTTAAAATCAGACAAAAAACCCGAAATTTCTTCATCTTCATCATCGACATCCAAATCACCGAGACCTAGAGCATCTAAGTCATCTTCATCAGGATCTCCGGTAGTTGCTTCTCCCAGATCGTCAAGTCCGAGATCGTCGAGGTCATCATCATCATCATCAGACAGAGAGAAATCGTCCATACCGTCATCGTCCAAGTCGCCCAGATCCAGGTCTAGGTCTAGGTCATCTGAAGTCGATGCCCCAAACGGATCGGGTATTTCTTCGGCGACAAAATCTGGCTCTTCTTCCCCAAACGGATCGGATATCGCCGCTTCGAGGTCTCCAGAGGTCAAAGTCCCAAATTGTGATGAGACTTCTTCCTCATCGTCATCGCCGAGGTCGAAACCGTCCAAAGCCGAGGCTTCTTCCTCATCGTCATCGCCGAGGTCGAAACCGCCCAAAGCCAAGGCTTCTTCTTCCTCGTCATCACCGAGGTCGAGACCGCCCAAAGCCAAGGCTTCTTCTTCCTCGTCATCACCGAGGTCGAGACCGCCCAAAGCCAAGGCTTCTGCTTCTTCTTCCTCGTCATCGCCGAGGTCGAGATCGTCATCGCCGAGGTCGAGACTGCCCAAAGCCAAGGCTTCTTCTTCTTCTTCTTCCTCGTCATCGCCGAGGTCGAGACCGCCCAAAGCCAAGGCTTCTTCTTCTTCCTCGTCATCGCCGAGGTCGAGACCGCCCAAAGCCGAGGCTTCTTCTTCCTCGTCATCGCCCATATCGAAGCCAGATACGGCATCTTCCTCGTCATCGCCCATATCGAAGTCAGATAAGGCGTCTTCCTCATCGTCGCCTAGACCGAGACCGTCCAAAGCCGAGGCTTCTTCCTCGTCATCGCCCAAGTCGAAGTCAGAGACAGCTTCTTCCTCCTCATCGCCCAAGTCGAAGTCAGAGACAACTTCTTCCTCGTCATCGCCCAGGTCGAAGTCAGAGACAACTTCTTCTTCGTCATCGCCCAGGTCGAAGTCAGAGACAGCTTCTTCCTCAAACTCATCGAAGGATTCATCCTCGGAACTGAGTGCATTAGCAGCCACCAGACCGGCGACTCCGGCTACTCCCGCGACTACTCCGGCTGCTAATACCGCACCGCCCAATTGATTAGATTTCGCATCAGCGGGTGCAGCAGTTACTGTTGGAGTTGCTGCGGGTGCAGCAGTTACTGTTGGAGTTGCTGTGGGTGCAGCAGTTACTGTTGGAGTTGCTGTGGGTGCAGCAGTTGCTGTTGGAGTTGCTGTGGGTGCGGGAGATTCGCCTGCAGTCTGCAGTCCGGTAATTGAGGGCATACCCAGCGCTATGTCTGGGTCAAAATTTAGCCCCAACACTTCTATCAGACTGTCTGCATCCGGCTTTAGTTTTGAGAAGGGCAGCATTAGTTGCTGGAGTTCCGGCTCCAGGGCAGCCGCAATTCCCAGGATGAGGTAAGAAACAGGCCTTTTCCCGCCGTCGGGTGTAGCGACCGTGTTGTCAGCCGTCATGTGCAGGAGCAGCCAAGCGCGATTCGTCTGGTAGTAGTCCAACCACTTCTGTTTGAGAGCAACTGAAAAAGTATCAAAAAAAGCCATAACCTCATCCTCATCCTGATCGCTAGACGTATTAAACCATCATCAGGTCTAGCTCATCTTCCTCCTTCTTGACCACTGGTTGCACAGGATTTAGATAAAAATCTGACAGCAAGGAGAATAATTCGCGATCGGGCGTGTCGTTGGGCACTACTCCTTCAGGCATTGCCAAAATCTGGTCGGCGATGTTGAGGTAGTAATCGCAGACGTAGTTTAGGGATGGATCGCTTTCGGCCATCTCAAACAATGTTTTACCTTTGACGCGAGAAACGCGGATGTCTTCAATCAGGGGCAGCACTTCTAGCACCGGCATGGGTACGGTGTCTATGTACTTGTCAATCAAGTCGCGCTTGGATGTGCGGTTGCCAATTAAACCGGCGAGTCGCAACGGGTGAGTGCGGGCTTTTTCGCGGACTGAGGCGGCGATGCGGTTGGCTGCGAATAATGCGTCGAACCCGTTGTCGGTGACGATCATGCAGTAGTCGGCGTAGTTCAACGGGGCGGCAAAACCGCCACACACTACGTCGCCGAGCACGTCAAACAGGATGATGTCGTATTCGTCGAAGGCATTGAGCTCTTTGAGCAGTTTAACGGTCTCTCCGACTACGTAGCCGCCGCAACCAGCTCCTGCGGGGGGGCCGCCTGCTTCTACGCAGTCAACGCCGCCGTAGCCTTTGTAGATGACATCTTCAGGCCAAACGTCTTCGTAGTGATAGTCCTTTTGCTGAAGGGTGTCGATAATTGTGGGTATTAAAAAGCCTGTGAGGGTAAATGTGCTGTCGTGTTTTGGATCGCAACCGATTTGCAAAACTTTCTTGCCGCGCTTGGCTAGGGCAACGGAGATGTTGCAGCTTGTTGTCGATTTGCCAATTCCACCTTTTCCGTAAACTGCGAGTTTCACTCTTTGTTCTCCTATAGGTTTCTATCAAAACGATCGGGGCTGGGGTTTCGCGCTTTGATGTTGCGATCGCCCAAATGAAATAGCCTTTCCTCCAATGCCCTTACTGCTATGCCATTTTTGTCTATTTGGGGGTCGGCCGTGTCTTAGCTCGTTGAAAGCATTATTAGCTAACTTGCGAGGAAAAGAAAGGGGGCTGACAAATGAAAATGCTAGTAATTTGATTTATTTTGCATCTTCAGGAATCTTAGCTGCTTTTTTGATTTACAAATCAATTTTTAGCTTTTTTTTAGATTCTAAGTTAATTTTATAATGCTTTTTTTGGTTAAAGAGGAACAAAAATAAAACAAAAATTAACTTCTCCAACAATCTGGGCTTTTGGCTTTGGGGCTCTGATGCGGGCAGTTGATGGCTTGTACGGCGCGAGGGGAACGCGCACAAAGGCGCTGGTGGATGAGCCAAAGGGGAGAGTGAGTTCGATTAATTGGGTATGGGGATGCCAAAGTTAGACGATTTGAGATTTTGCATTTTTCGATTTGAGATTGGGAAAGATTGATTTTGCTAGGGTTTCTGGTGTTATGTAAAAAATTGTGAATTTTTAGGATTTAGCACGACGGGCTGGGGGACTGGGAGATTTGGGGGAAAGTGGGAGATTTGGCAGATTTGGGAGATTTGGCAGATTTGGCAGATTGCTGGAGAGTGGGAGATGAGGAAAATCTTCCTTCTTCCTCCAAAATCAGACTAATGACTGATGACTAATGACTAACAACTGCTGACTAACAACTGCTGACTAACAACTAACCACTAACCACTGCCAACTGCCAACTGCTTTCCTAACCACTAACCACTGCCAACTACCAACTGCTTTCCTAACAACTGCTGACGATCGGAATTTCGATCGCAAATTCGGTACCGACTCCGACTTCGGAAACGCATTCAAGCCGCCCTCGGTGCTTTTCTACGACTAAGTGGTAGGAAATAGACAGCCCCAAACCCGTACCCTTACCGACTGGTTTGGTAGTAAAAAATGGGTCAAATAATTGGCTGCGAATATCATCCGGTATGCCCCGCCCGTTGTCAGAAATGCGGATCGCTACAGAATCGCCAACAACTTCAGTGCGAATTGTAATAGCGGGAATAGTTAAGGGAGAACTAGGAATCGATGGCGGTGAATTTTTACCATTTTTACTCGCCCACTCCCCGTTATAGATTTCTTCATCTAAGGCATCAATCGCATTACCGAGAATATTCATAAATACTTGATTTATTTGACTGCCACAGCACTCGACGCGGGGCAAATCGCCGTATTCCTTAATAATGTGAATTGCTGGATGTCTGCCTTGAGCTTTGAGTCGGTGCTGCAAAATCAACAAAGTGCTGTCGAGTCCTTCGTGAATGTCAACGGGTTTGACGTTAGATTGATCCGATCGCGAAAAATTACGCATGGACAAAACTATTTGGCGGATGCGTTCGGTTCCTACTTGCATTGAAGACAGCATCTTAGATAAGTCTTCCACCAAAAAATCGATTTCCATCTCTGCTGCTGCTTCCCGAATTTCCGAGACTGGTTCGGGATAGTGTTTCTGGTAAAGATCCAAGAGTTTGATCAATTCTTTGATGTAATGATTGGTGTGGGACAGATTGCCGTAGATAAAATTCACGGGATTGTTAATTTCGTGGGCGATGCCGGCAATCATTTGTCCCAAAGAAGACATTTTTTCGGTTTGGACTAATTGACTTTGAGTTTGCTGCAATTTCCGCACTGTTTCTTCTAATTGCTGTGCTTGATTTTTCAAGCAAGTTTGCTTTGTCCGCAGCACTTCTTCGACTCGCTGGCGCTTAATAATATCTCGTCTCAATAATTCGTTTGATTCTAAAAGTTGGGCCGTGCGTTCTTCAACTTGTTTTTTTAAGTCGTCGTGGGCTTGGCGCAGGGCTTCTTGGGCGCGCTGCTTCTCTAAAATTTCTTGCTGCAAAAGTTGGTTTGTTTTCTGCAATTGGGCGGCTCGATCGTCTACTGCTTGCTGCAAAAGCTCGATCGTCCCGTACATTTCAGATTGGTTAAAAACTTGCGGCAAACTTGTTATGGAGATGACACCCAAAAGTTCTCTCTGACTGCCAACTACTACCAAACGGCGGACTCCGTGTCGCTGCATTTCCTGGTGGGCCCGGAAGAGGGAATCGGCAGGAGATATGCAAAATAAAGGCGCACTCATCGCCTCAGTGGCGGAAATTTGGGAAAGGTTTAATTCGAGGGCGTGAAACTGCACGATGTCGCGTTCGGTGACAATACCGACGGGAATAAGGTAATTTTCTATTGGTACGATCGCCCGCTGTGGATGCTGAATTGGTTTTTCGACAATGACGATACAACTAACTCGATGTTTGACCATTAGCACGGCTAAATCGAGGGCTGAGGCAGTTTCTGGGGCACAAATGACTTCCTTAGTCATTACATCTTCTGCAGAGCGTAAATTCGTGAGTAAGTTGACCGGTTGCAGGGCTTCGTGAATGGCTTCGCGGGTGATGATTCCCACGAGTCGATCGCCCTCATCCACTACGGGTAAGTGCCGGATTTGGTACTGGCGCAAGGTGAACATAGCTGTGAAGATGTCTTGAGACTCGGATTGTTTGAGGGTAATTGGCGATCGAGTCATGACATCAGCAATGGTCAGTTTGATGGCGCAAGCTTCGACGGTTGTTAGCTTGACGATATCCCTTTCTGTAAAAATGCCGATCGGGCGATCGTCCTCCACAACTATGACGCAACTGCGCTTTGCCGGGCCCGGAAGAGCTTTTTGTTTTTCGCTACAAAGCTGACACGAGACGCGCATCGGGTTCATGAGAGCTAACACTTGGGCGATCGGGGTTTCTGCAGCCACTGTGAGGGGGTGGCGGTCGATCGCCCGATCTAAAGGTGAGAAGTAGAGCGGTGGGCTGTTGCGCTCTACAGGGGATTCTGATGGTTTAATTACTTGTTGCGGGACTGAATCTAGGAAATGCTGTAAATTTTCTTCTTGTAGCATGGTGATTATTAATTTTTCTTAATGACTTGTTACAATTTGGCGCGCGCGGGTTGCCAGAATTAGCATTAATTAAGCGGTTTACCGACCGATAAACAGATACAACCCTCCCCCTGGCTGTGGTGGAAAGCCCCAAATTTTAGACTGATGTTCGGACTCTGGCGATCGATCTGTGAAGTAAATAAAGTGAATAAAAAATAGAAAATGGAAAATTGACTTACGGTCGATCGCCTCAAATCTGATTGCTAGAAAACCTCTGATTTAATTTTTATTTGTTTAAATCCTATGTCGTGGACACCATTAAATCATCGAATTCATCACTTGCCGCTCATCCTGGCCGGTCCGATTTTGCGCCGGACTGAAACAGGGGCGGTGACAGTTTGGCTGGCTCTGAAAGCACCCCGCGAAGTAGAACTCAAGGTTTATGCGACTGAGGGCGGCACCGGCGAAATTCTCGGTGCACCGTTACTCCAAGGTACGAACACTACCGTGGCGATCGGGAAATACCTGCACGTAGTGGCCGTGACGGCTAAACCGATCGACAGCAAAGTCTTGACATACGGAAAAATTTATGCTTATGACATAGAGTTTGCTGCGAGTCCTGATTCGCCCTCGGAGGTTGCAGTTCCAGAAAATGAGAAAGAAAATCTCCTTTCTTGCTTGTGGCCTGCATCCCCTAATTTGTCAGTTTCCTCGCCGGAGACGATCGGTTATTTCCCTCACGGGTTGCCGACTTTTGCCCTGCCACCGCAGGATTTAAACTATTTGCGTATCGTTCACGGTTCTTGTCGCAAGCCCCAGGGAGACGGCAGAGATGCACTGCCAATCTTGGATAATTCGATCGCACAGTTTGCAGGAATGGCAAATTTTCGTCCCCACCAACTGTTTTTAACAGGCGACCAAATTTACGGGGATGACGTTGCAGATCCCCTGCTGTGGGCTTTGACGGATGCTGGCGATACACTTTTGGGCTGGGAAGAAAATTTGCCCCTGATGAATGATGCCCAAATTAAAAAGAATTTGAATTTGTGTATCAGTATACCTAAAAATTCAGAAAACGAAAATGTAGTTGGCCAAAAAAGGGAAATTTTTAGAGAGTCGCCTATTCGGAAACAGTCTAAGGCTGAGTCTGACTACAAAAAGCCAATTGAGTTAAAGCCGGGGACTCGCAGCGATATTGCCAGAGATTTTGCCGGCTTTACGGCGATGTTGGTGAATAAACCGGATAAGGCGAAAAGTCATTTGTTCGGTTTGGGCGAATATTGCGCGATGTATTTGTTAGTTTGGTCGCCTGTACTTTGGTGCGATACTTTTCCGAAGGGTAAGGATATTTGTCTAGATTCTGGGCGGGCAAAAGTCTGGGATAGAGAAGTTGCTGAACTTGGCGGTTTTGCTGGCAATTTGTGGAGGGTGAGGCGGGCGCTGGCTAATATTCCGACTTATATGATTTGTGACGATCATGATGTTAGCGATGATTGGTATTTGAATCGGGAGTGGTGTTACCGGGTGCTGGGTAAACCGCTGGGACGCCGGGTGGTGCAGAATGCTGTGCTGGCTTATGCTGTGTTTCAGGCTTGGGGAAATACGCCCGCACAGTTCGATGGCGAAAATGTCGGAGATAAGTTATTAAAGGCTGCCCAAAAGTGGTCGAATTCGGCGGGGACTGATGTTGCTGTTTGGGAAGAGGCGGCTTCGTATTTGGGGATTCCGGCGGTCGATCTTGAGACTGGTTTGCCGAAGTTAAAGTTAGATGATGATGTTTTGATTTTGGATCGGGAGGGCGAGGGTGTAAGTGAGGTTTTGAGTTGGCATTTTACTGTGAGAAGTTTTAAGCATGAGGTGATTGTGCTGGATACGCGGACTTGGCGGGGATATCCGACCGAAAGTGCGATCGAGCCACCGATGCTTTTGACTCACAAGGGTTTTGAAGAGCAAATTCAGCAGCCATTGCGGGAGACTGATTTGTTGAATAAAACTGGGGAGTTTGAGATTGAGGCGACGCTGGTAGTTTTACCGACTAATTTGGTGGGTTTGTGGATTATTGATGCGGTGCAAAAGTTAGATTTGAAACAGGGAAAGGTTTTTAATAGCGATGCGGGGGATGCTTGGAATTTTCATGAACTGGCTTTTATGAAGCTGTTGTCGGAGTTTTTTAAGCAGCGCGATCGGGTGGTTGTTTTGACGGGGGATATTCACTATGCTGCTGCTGTGCGGCTGAGTTATTGGTCTGACAAGCATTTTGGCATTTGTCGCCCGGATGTTGAGTGTTTGTCCCCTGGATCTGAGTTGGATATAAAATCTCAAATCACAGATAGAAAATATTCTGTGTTGGCGCAGTTAACGGCTAGTGCTTTGATTAATGAAGAGTGGAAAACTCATGTAATTCATACTAAGATTAAGTCGGTGTTTCCAGAGCGATCCCACGAATGTTGGGGATGGAATGAGCCGCTGGAGTTGGTGAAAATTTCGAGAGGTAGCAGAAAGAAGGCTGTGGCTGCTGCTGTGAGGAACAGGCAATTTTTTCCTGATTGGGGCTATCGAATTGACTGGATGAAACGACAAAAAGCTAGGGTATTTTTGCCTCATGAAAATGGTGAGATGTCAACTAGAACGCACAAAAATAAACAATTGTCGTGGCTGCATAGGTTGTGGAATTTTATAGCGCTGTTGTGGCGGAATCGCTGGCTACAAGAGGGTGATGAGGTTGTGGGATACAGTAATATTGCGATCGTCAGTTTTCAGTGGCCGGCTGAGGGTGATGGGGAGAAGGCGGTGATCCAGAATGTCTATTGGCGGCCCCTTTGGGAGCCTGATAGTGTGGTTTACAGTCAGTATTTTGTGCCGCTGGGATTGGATGAAAATGATTAGATTCCCGGCGGTGAGAAACCGCCGGTTTCAATCGCCGAGGATTTCTTTTTTAAGGCAAGTAACCCAAGGTAAATAATATGATATTTTCTAATTTTACCAGTATCTCTGGATTGACTTCACCAATTTTATTTCGCAATCTTGTTTTATCCAAAACTCGCATTTGATGGCACAATGCAACAGAATCTTGAGTCAATCCTCCCTCGCCCCCAGGAATTAAAACACAGGAAGGAAGAGAGGCGCGGCGCAGATTAGTTGTGAGAGGAATACTGATAACAGTAGTTGTGTATCTCGAAATTGTATCGTTTTGAAAAATAATTGTGGGACGCACGCCTGCTTGTTCGGAACCTTGTGTTGGATCGAGGTTGGCAATCCAGATTTCACCTCGTCTGATTGTCATCCCAAATCCTCATGTTTGAGGAGTTCTGAATATTCGCTGATTCCAAGTTCCGCAAGTTGTCGGTCTTCTTCGGCAAATTCGCTGTAGAGTGCAGCTAAGTTAGTTTCATCGATCGCAGGAATAGTCACTAATCTGGCACGGAATTTCAGGAAGCTAATAAATTCAAATACTTGTTGGAGTTGTTCTCGATCGAACTTTTCTAATTCTTGTTGGATTAACTCTCTCATGACAGTTATATTTGTTGTCAAGTTTTCTCAATTATAGAATATATGTGATGTGAAGCATACCTTACCATAATACTCACCTCATCAGAGGCGATCGCCTACCTCTTTGAATATAGCTGAATCCAAGAGGGCGATCGCACCCCTACCAATTTTATTAAATAGCCAAAACTTACGCACCCAACCAAAGAAACCGGGTTTTTTTACGAAAATACTTCGTGTTACCCACAGATTCTCTAAAAAACCCGGTTTCTGAGGCCCCGGTAAGTCCTAATAGCGATCGCCCTTAAACCAACTCTACATCACAGTAACTGGCAATGGGCCCATCACGTAATCCACCATCAAGACCAAAATTTGTGAAATTTGCAATTTCAAGTGACTCACGATTGCCACTTCTACCTGAAACCCTCACGGATTGACCTGATGTAATACAGTCCCCAAAAGCGTTTGGCTTGTTTCGTATCCCAAAACTTATCGTGCCACTGAAAGAGGAAACGGGAATAATTTTGGTTTGTGTTCCATTTGCTGTATCAAGTTCTACGAGAAAATTGTCTATTTCGTTTTTTGAATCGCAGTATGTCAGTGTGTATTGTGCCGTTTGTCCATAGGGGATGCGGTCAGGGATGAGTTCTACTTTAATGGATGAACCTCCTCCTGGCAAACAAGTTGGTGCTGGTTCAGGCGTAGTTGCAGGTTTGTCGCAAAAGTCTAATGGAAAATTATACTTTTTAGCAAGAAACTTTCGGATCTGAGGCAAAAAGTTTGTTTTAGAAGGTTCTGTCGGCTCCTCTTCCCCAAATGAATCAATGAGATCCTTAGTAGATGAAGATAAATCTAAAGTACCTCCTACAGCATTTTCTAAGTCTTCAGCAAGTCCTGCGGATTTGAGAGCTTTCTCAATTCCTATTCCCTTCAATTGATCAATTACCGCATCACCAAGGTCTTTATCGCTACCTGTAAGAAGTTTGCAACTGTAGTCAATGACTGTCAACGCCGTTGATACTCCCTTCAATCCTAGTCCAATAACGTCAAGTGATGCGCTAAGTCCCCCACTAGGAGCAGCAAACAATATACCAGTAACTAATGCAACGTTAGCAACAAAATCCACCACTTTAGCCACTTTGCCAATTCCTTCACAGAAGTCTTTAAGCGGCTGACAATTTGTCGCAAAATCTGGTTGACCAACGGTCGGAGGAGTAACTGGTGGCTCAGGATTAGTAGGTACGGTCGGCTCAATTGGCAGAGGAAAAGTTACAGTATCAAAAATCTGACCATCTTTGATCCGCGATATTACACCTTCCTCTTGGTTTCCATTTTCAGCCTTCTGGCGAGACTGAACTCGTACAGTTTCATTAGAGCCTTCAAGAGTAATATCCGCGCTTGTACCATCTCGATTCAAGCGTGTTGTACTACCACGAACACCCGTTGTGCGATTGGGTACAAATATAACTGACTCTACGAAACGTCCGTCAGCATCATCTTGAAAAACTACTGTATATTTGCTACCATTACTCGCCGGAAATTCCATCTGGAATCTGTTGTCAGATAGCTGTTGCACTTCCGGTAAATCAATTGTAACTTTATCTTCAGGACGCTCTGGTTCCACATCATAAGGTCTGAAACGACCTTTTAAATCGTCCGGTGTCACTCCCAAAACAGTACCTAACAATGACCCTGTTGCAGCCACCTTAATATCCACAGCAGAACCACCAGACGGCTGCACTTTCGACTCCAAAACAATATCGGATTCCCTAAGATTTGTACTAAGTCCGATGAAATCAATTGTTCTTTGAAAGTCGGTGATTAAGTCAAACGTAGGAGAGCCTAAAGCCGCCTCAGAGCGCAGAAAAAATATATCTTGACCTGCACCACCAGTCAGAGTGTCATTGCCCAAATCGCCAATCAGGAAGTCATCGCCATCTTCCCCATTCACAATATCGTTACCGCGACCACCTCGCAAAAAGTCGTCTCCGCCAGCACCGAAGATTACGTCCTTACCTGCGTTTCCGTTAACACCATCAGCAGTTTCACCACCCTGCAAGGTGTCTGCACCTTCACCGCCAAGCAGACCATTTTGGCCCGCACCGCCACTCAGAAAATCGTTTCCCGCACCGCCGTAGAGCAAATCAGCACCACCGAGGCCCTCAATGCTGTCATTTCCTTCATCGCCATAGACGATATCCCCGGATTCTGAGCCAGTAATCGAATCCGCACCGCCTAAACCCCGCAAACCTCCTATGAGGGTATCCAGCAAGCCGATCGCGATCGTAAATGTGTCGCTTCCCTCAGTTAAAATGTAAGCACTACCATCGCTTGAAAGTGAACCACTGCTGACTTGAGAAGTCGATCGCCCGATATCCCCATCAACACTACCGGAGATAAAGTCCTTTCCCGTGTTACCATTCAACAAGTCTGGCGCGATCGAACTTTCTAGCGTATCGTTGCTTCCCAAGCTAAAGATATTCTGGATATTCTGAGCATTCGATACCGTCTCTTGAGTCGTGGCTTTTTTCGAGCCACAGCCGCAATCCGCTTGATTCTTGGCGCTGCTACCGTTCAATATGTCATCGTTCTTGTCCAGCAAAGCTAAATTGTCAGGCATATACTGTTGCTTTGTGTTGGTGATTTAAGAAATCTACCTCACCTGTCTCATCTATGTCATGGCTGAAAAAGCCTGAAAAAGACTGAAAAAGCCCGAAGTTTCCTTAACTTTATATTTCTTCACTTAACCCATGCAGCCCAACGACGATCGCCCGTTGCAAGCCGTCCCTGACGATAACGAATTGCTGAAATTGGTCGATGGTCTAATATTTGAAAAAACAGGTAAACATCTCAACACGCTACAGCAGTTAGTGTTGCAGGGAATGTATGATGGCAAAACCTACGAAGCGATCGCCCGTGACACCCGCTACACTACAAAATATGTCCGAGAAGTCGGCTACAAGCTACTCAAAACTCTATCGGTAGTTATGAATGAAGAGATGCAAAAAGGCAATCTCAAAGCTGCGATCGATCGCAGAAATATTAGCAATACTTCAAACTTCGGTAGAGATTATATTCAATACGTCGAATACGTCCACACCCTCAACCTCAACCCCTGTCTTTCTGGGCCTAGCAAATCTGACAACAAATACGCCACTGAATCGAAATTCAAAACTCAGATCGAACGGCTAGAAATTGATGTTGCTGAAGTCGTTTGTAAGTTGCACAGTCAAGGTATCGAACCCTGCCAAATCGCTCAGTTGCTTGGTCTGCCAGATGTGACGATAGAAACAATATTGCGTGAATTATCATAGCTAAGATGCGAGATATTTGTAGGGTGCCTCGCTGCGAAATTTTCAAGTTGATTTAGAGATGGTCGCTCGCGACTAACCCTAGGATATAAAGTAAAATATAATTAATTATCTCCAAGTTCTTTTTCTTGCAAAATTTGGGTAGCCCAAACCCGATCTTCTTCCGATAGAGACGGTACGGGTTCTCGATCGTAATCGATCCGATAATCATAGCCAGCGCGATCGTAAACACCTGCAAATAATTCTGGTAAGTTAACAATAGGTTCTACATCTTCCTCGCGCAAGGGAAGCGGAAATATAGGTAGAGAATCGCGGAGATTAAAAGCATAAAGTTCGGCAAACGGACGGCGATTACTGGGACTGACTAAAATCCGATAATCGCTTTGAATGGAATTGTTAAGAATGGGCATAGATTCCCATTTTCGTAGTAAATCGATTTCCACTAAATTGGTTAAGCTACCTAAAATACTCTGGCGTTTTTTGAGATAAGTAATTCTTCCTTCTCCACTACGTTTGTTCACAGGAGAAAGAATTTCAATTGCGGTGACAACTTGTTTCGTTGCCATTTCTCGCACTTCCAAATAAGTCTGTTTAATTTTTTCAGGAGCAGGCACTTTGACGGTAGTCGGAAGTGTTATAGTTAAAGTGGCAACTGAACCTGTAGGAATATTCGGGTTATTAGATTGACGCTTAATCGCGACATCGGGGATACCTACTAAAAGGGAGTCGCTGTTACTGTCATTTGGATCGGTAATTTCATAGATGCGTTTGTCGATTGCCACCTCATATTTAGGGCGAATTTGAGGCATGATGGTATCAGCGATCGCGATAATCAATCGATTGTGAGTTTCCTGCCAGAAATCGGGGTGTTCTAAGTAGGGGTCCATTCCAGGAAAAGGTGAAGGCATAGGACTGTTCTCCGATGTATTGACTCTCAAATCATTTTAGCATTTTTAATTTTGTAGGATGCGTCGCTGCGAGATTTTCGAGTGTCCCTGAAAAGTAGGGACACGGCAATGCCGTTTCCCTACAAGAGCGACGCACCCTACGGTATCTACAACAATGTCGTAAATATGAACTACAAAACAGCCGCCACAGTTGCCATCAGCAACCCTTGAAACAATTTCACCCCATCTGTTTCGCCCAACATCGGATCGGATGCTCTCTCAGGATGCGGCATCATTCCTAACACATTGCCAGCCCGATTGCAAAGGCCCGCAATATTATTTAACGAACCGTTGGGATTCCCAGCATCGTTAATTTTGCCCGCCTCTGTGCAGTAGCGAAATAACACTTGATCGTGTTCTTCCAACTCTGCCAAAGTATCGGCATCAGCATAATAGTTGCCTTCACCGTGGGCGATCGGCAAATCGATGATTTCACCCGTAGTATAAGCTGCAGTCCAACGAGTATTACCGCGTTCAACTTTCAACGAAGCGCGATCGCAAATAAAATTCAATCCCGCATTCCGCACCAGAGCACCGGGGAGCAAACCCGCTTCTGTCAACACCTGAAAACCGTTGCAGATGCCGAGTACAAGTTTACCTTGTTTGGCGTGTTCTGCCGTAGCTCGCATCGCCGGAGAAAAACGGGCGATCGCGCCGCACCGCAAATAATCTCCGTAACTGAAACCGCCGGGAATTACAATGATATCAATATCCGAAATATCGGTATCTTCGTGCCAAATCATCCGCGTCGGTTGGTGGAGTAACCCTTGAGTCACCCACACCACATCGCGATCGCAATTTGAACCGGGAAAAACAATAACTCCAAATTTCATTCCTATACCCCCGCTGTTTCTACAGCAACAGGAATTGCAGTCAACTCAAAGCGATAGTTTTCAATAACTGGATTTGCCAAAAGTTGGTCGCAAACGCGATCGAGTTGTTCGCGGGCCTCCGATTCGCCCGCAGCAGTCAGCGTCAATTCAACGTATTTTCCGATGCGGACGCCCTCAACATTGTCGTATCCCATGTGTTGCAAACCGGACTGTACGGCAGTACCGGCCGGGTCTAAAACCGAAGGGCGGAGGGTAACATAGATTTGGGCAAGATATTTCTGAGTCACGGGAATGTTGCGGTGGGTGATGTGCAAGTTAGCGCCATTGTATTCTACAACCAGGTTGCGCGCGATCGACCTGGGAACTCCAAGAAACTGCTACCACCCCCGGAAAATCGTCGTGGAGTACCCAAAATTTTAGACTGCTGTTGGTGTTCCCAGATCGATCTGCAGCAAGTAAATCTCAAATCTCAAATCTAAAACCAACTGACTCTCCCGAGTAAGATAGCCTAGAAGCAGGGACAAATGTGATTTCAGCAGATTACACAAAAAAATTATGAGAACCAACCGCACCCGCAGTCAGGAGCGTATTTTAAACTTGCTCAAAGTCCTGAATCGATCGCTCTCAGCGCAAGATATCTATCTAGAACTGCGAAACAGCGACCAAAGCATGGGTTTAGCAACTGTTTACCGTTCCCTCGACGGTTTGAAGCGGGAGGGCTTCGTTCACGTCAGAACCCTCGCTAGCGGCGAATCTCTCTACGGTGCCGCCCACCAAGACCAACATCACCTCACTTGTCTCGAATGCGGCGCGTCCATCACGATCGATGAGTGCCCCGTCCATCACCTAGAAAGCCAATTACAACAATCTCATTCTTTCAAGATTTATTATCATACTTTGGAGTTTTTCGGATTGTGCGATCGGTGTACTCTCGCTCAACAATCTTAAATTTGGTAATTAGGAATTGGGAATTGGGAATAGCTAATTTTCTCAACAAAAAGCAACCAATTACCAATTACCTATTCCCAACTAATGACTAATGACTAATGACTAATGACTAATCAATCTTATTACCTTCCCCAACGATCGATCGCAATCCTTCCATCGTAGCGGGGATGCTGCGCGGATCCATAAACATCACCTTGCTGCTGTCGCTGCTGCCAATTTTTAAGCCCATATCCAGATAATTTTGAGCTAACAAAAACTGTAAAGCTTCCCGCGCATTGGGGTCGTTTTGCAGGGTTTTACCGATAATTTGCAAGGCCTCAGAAGTAGCTTGTGCTTTCAAAACCTGACTTTGGCGTTCTGCTTGCGCTTTCAGGACGATCGCCTTTTGTTGAGCTTCCGCCTCCAAAATAGTAGCTTTTTGGCGCGCTTCTGCATCCAAAACCTGCGCTTCCGCCTTACCTTTGGCGCTGTTAACTGCCGACTCCCGTTCGCCCTCGGATGTCAAAATCGACGCCCGCTTCCGGCGATCGGCTGCCATCTGCAATTCCATCGATTCCTGTACAGTTTTAGAAGGGATAATATCGCGCAATTCTACCCGCGTTACTTTCACTCCCCAAGGATCGGTAACAATATCTAAATCTTTGAGCAAGATTTCATTAATTTGAGAACGAGCCGTAAAAGTTTGTTCGAGATCCAGTTGACCCATTTCCGCGCGAATTTGAGTCAGCACCATATTTACCATTGCTGACTGAAGATTTTCAACTTTGTAGCAGGCTTTGTCCAAGTCTACAATTCGCCAGTAAACCACAGCATCAACCGTGATCGAAACGTTGTCGCGGGTAATACAAGCTTGCGGGGGAACATCTAAGACTTTTTCCCGAATAGTTTGCTCGTAAACTACGCGATCGAAAAACGGCGTCACAAAATTTAAACCAGGTTCGAGTTTCTTGCCATTATATTTACCTAAAGTCTCTACTAATGCTTGATTTCCCTGATTGATAATCTTGACGGAACCTGCGAGGGCCGAACCGCCTAGTGCTAAAAACACGAGTAAAAATAATTGTTCCACAGTTGCCTCCTATCAATTTTGAATGTTGAATGTTGACTGTTGACTGTTGACTGTTAACTTTTGACTAATGACTACTGACTAATGACTACTGACTACTGACTACTGACTACTGACTACTGACTACTGACTACTGACTACTGACTACTGACTACTGACTA
>NZ_JAUBTN010000074.1:0-33297 GCF_036705055.1 Microcoleus sp. CZ3-B2
CCCATCTTTTTTTACCATAAATCGGTCAAACCTTTGTTAGCTATGGGTTTTAACGGGGTTGTCACCCCGTCAGGTTGTGGGCATCAGCAAAGCTGTGGTAATGGATGTCACAGAAACAGCTATAGAACGTCAAAAAAAAACATAAAAATATTACTCAGGTAAGAAAAAATACCACACCCTAAAAATGCAAGTGGTCATTAATCAAGAAACCGGCACAGATTATTTGCCTAAATTTTGGACTATTGCCACGATTTCAGCTTGTTCAAAAAAAACAATGTTCATTTCCATTCTGAGATAGATAGTTTACAAGATAGTGGCTATCAAGGGATAAAAGATGATCGCTCTCATAGTTATACTCCTAAAAAGAAACCAAAAAATGGGAAGATTTCTCTTTTAGAAAAAGACTACAATCGAGCCTTAGCCCAGAAGCGAATAGTAATTGAAAATGTTAATAGGAGTCTCAAAGTTTTCAAGATTTTGTCAATGTCGTTATCGAAACCGTCGCCGCCGTTATGGTCTCCGTTGTAATTTGTTGTCAGCACTTTACAATTATGAGTTAGCTCTCATGTCTCAAACTCAAAGCCTTTAATTATAACAGAGATTTTTTTTGCAAGAGGTCTAATTAGTAGAGATGCACCCGAAGCCTGTTCTTATATAATTATCTCTACCTCTAGGTTGATGTCGATCGCGATTTGAATCATTAACACCGCTCTCAAACACATCAAACGGTCTATCGCAGTATTAAAAAAACAAAACTTCCCCAGGTGGCAAGTTCTACTTTTAACCACTTACCCAAACAATGCAAATAATGACTAAGCCCCCGATATAAACTCCGATAGCGATCGGTCATTCCCAATTCTTTAATCTTCAATGCCCCCATCGAAATCGAAAGTAGTATTAACTCCCAAACGAGAGTTGACTGCGGTTTCTTTAGTCGATAATTTTTACCCAACCGCGGCGCACGTTGTACAGCAGTCGGTTGATGATGGCATACTCATCTTCATTCAGCGTTCTTTCTAAGAGTGCGGATCTGAGCTGTCTCCGGTCGTGGCGAGTCACGACGCTGGAGAACATGACTTGACCAAATAATTCTTCGAGTGTCATTTGGGTAACTGACATGATAAACCTCTTAATTGATTGAGATAAATAAAATTTTCACAGGCTCCTGATATATCTATTATGCTTTGTACAAGGGCCTATTTGGGCGATCGAAAACATTGACACCGTGTGATTTTTGGGCTACAAATCTGTGACCTAGACTTTGAAACCCTGTGACTCGGATCTTTTTAATTTGTGATCCCAGTCACTGATGTTGAAGGAAGAAGGAAGAAGGAAGTTCGGCAACGGATTATGTAACGGATGTAACGGATGTAACGGATGTAACGGATGTAACGGATGTAAGTCCGTCGGAAGAAGGAAGAGGGAAGAAGGAAGAAGGAAGAAGGAAGAGGGGAGAGGGAAGAGGGCCGATCGGGCGATCGACAAAACTCCGCCGATCGCCATTGCTCTCAATCCCTTACTAATCCGTTTTCAACATCATTTTCGCCTCTGTCAATTTTGCATTTAATTGAGGCATCGGTCAATAGTCGCCACCACCGACTCGGCCAATTCTTTGAGCGCGTAACCCCCCTCCAAACCAAAGACGAGGCGGCTGGTGATTTGCAAGCAATATCCGGTAAAAGTACCGAAATCTGACGGGGCCAGATTCATACTCGCCAGCGGATCCGAGACAATAGCATCGTAACCGGCGCTGACAATCAACAAATCTGGTTGAAAATTTGACAAAAACGGCACCACAAGAGATTCAAAAGCGCTCCGATATTCAGCTATACCGCTGCCGGGATACAGCGGAATGTTCAGCACGTTGTCGTAGCTGCCGCGCTCGTCGGCATCTCCAGTTCCCGGATAGCAGGGAGATTGGTGCAGGGAACAGTAGGCAATTTTCCGGCAGTTTTCCACCACGGATTGAGTGCCGTTACCGTGGTGCACGTCCCAGTCGAGGATGCCGACGCGGTTAACTCCCGGCTGTTCCAAGGCGTACTTCGCTGCGATTGCAGCATTGGAAAACAAACAAAAACCCATCGCACGATTGTTTTCGGCATGGTGTCCCGGCGGCCTGGCCAGCACGAAAGCTGGTGCGTTTCTTGACAGCACTCGATCGACCCCATCGAGCCAAGCACTCGCCGCCAGCAGCGCTACATCGTAACTTTCAGCAGAAATCGGCGTATCGCCGTCGAGGTAGCCGCCTCCTTGAAGAGACAAATGTTCGACTTCTTTGATGTATCTTGGCGCGTGAACTTTTTTGAGCGCCGAGAACAATTCTGTTTGGCGCTGGGCCACTGGCGCGGGCAGTTGCCAGTCAAGGCGATCGGCCCAAGGGGCAGCTTTCAGAGCATTGACGATCGCCGTTAAACGTTCTGGTCGCTCTGGGTGAAGCATTCCAGTCTTGTGCAGCAAAAAATCAGGGGAGTAGATGACGGGTAGCATCAGCAGATTTTAGAGTTAAGTTTTTATATCTTAGATTTTCATTTTGATTTAATTCGACATTCGGCTTTATGAAATTAGAATTGCGTCCGAGCAACCATTTTAATTGAGATCGTCTGGGGCTTTGTAAAAGGCATTTTTTCTTAATGCGCGCTGTTGAGAACTCGCTTCCAGATCTAACCCCCTGCCAACTCTCGATAGCACGCATTAAAGCTGACGCGATCGATGCTCCCTTTTAATTTTTTAGATAGCACTCAAAAAAGCTCACCAAAACATGAAAACCGACCGCCTCAAAAACCCTTTCTAGCTCCGGCAAATTGATGACTAAATCACCAACTACCAACTTACGAATTTCCCTCGTTTCGTCCCTTAATTTTTCTGGCAACTTGCCCCTAAAGTCAAAGGCAAATTGTGATATAATTTTAGGAGTAATTTGCAATATTTGGCAGCTCTACTGAATCCAAATCGATTTTATCGCATTTTTGAGATTTATAGCGGTCAAATTTAAAGTTTTAACGGAGTTTTTCAACCTATGAGTATCTCTGAGTCGCGGATAATCCCGACGGATCTGGGTGGTGAGATGTCCCGATCGTACTTGGAATACGCCATGAGCGTAATAGTCGGTCGGGCGCTACCAGATGCGAGGGACGGTCTCAAGCCCGTTCACCGACGCATTCTCTACGCCATGAACGAATTGGGCTTGACTCCCGATAGACCATTCCGCAAATGCGCCCGCGTCGTCGGGGAGGTGCTCGGTAAGTATCACCCCCACGGAGATACAGCGGTTTACGACGCCCTGGTGCGGATGGCTCAGGATTTTTCCATGCGGGAACGCCTGATCAACGGCCACGGCAACTTCGGCTCCGTTGACAACGACCCGCCCGCTGCCATGCGGTACACCGAATGTCGCCTCACAGCCCTGACTAGCGACTCCATGCTGCGCGACATCGACTCGGAAACAGTAGATTTCGGCGACAACTTCGACGGTTCCCAACAAGAACCCCTCGTGCTCCCCGCACGCATCCCCCAAATTTTGCTCAACGGTTCCTCTGGAATTGCCGTCGGGATGGCCACCAACATTCCGCCGCACAACTTGGGCGAAATAATTGACGGTTTGGTAGCGCTAATCCACAATCCAGGAATTACCGACCTGGAATTGATGCAGTACATCCCCGGCCCGGACTTTCCCACCGGAGGGCAAATTCTCGGCAGAGGCGGCATTCGCGATGCTTACACCACCGGGCGCGGTTCGATTACCATGCGCGGAGTTGCCAACATTGAAACCATCGAACACGTTGGCCGCCCAGACAAAGAAGCAATTATTATCACCGAATTGCCTTACCAAACAAATAAGGCAGCGCTAATCGAGAAAATTGCCGAACTGGTAAACGACAAAAGATTAGATGGAATTTCCGACATTCGCGACGAAAGCGACAGAGACGGAATGCGGATCGTGATCGAACTCAAACGCGATGCCTATCCCCGCGTCGTCCTCAATAACCTCTACAAACAAACACCGCTCCAATCAAACTTTGGAGCCAATATGTTAGCGCTAGTAAATGGGGAACCCCAACTACTGACGCTCTCACAATTCCTCAATGTCTTCCTAGACTTCCGCATTGAAACAATTACTCGTCGGACTCAATACGAACTCCGCAAAGCAGAAGAACGCGACCATCTCCTGCAAGGTTTATTAATTGCCCTAGACAACTTAGACGCAATTATTCACCTAATTCGCGCCGCTGCCGACTCCGCCGCAGCCAAACAGGAATTGATTGATAATTACGGTCTTTCCGAACAGCAATCCGACGCAATTCTGCAAATGCAGCTCCGGCGCTTGACAGCCTTGGAAGCGCAAAAAATTCAGCAAGAACACGAAGAACTGCGAGCTAAAATTGCAGATTTGGAAGATATCTTAGCGCGCCGGGAACGCATCTTAGAAATCGCCGAATTTGAAGCAGTCGAAATCCAAACTAAAATCGCTACTCCTAGACGCAGCGTCATCGAACACGCCGAAGGAGAAATCGATGAAAGAGATTTAATTGCTAACGAACAAGCAATTATTCTGATCACAGAACAAGGCTACATCAAGCGGATGCCTGTCAGCACTTTCGAGGCTCAAAGTCGCGCTACTCGCGGCAAAGCCGGCGCGAAAATGAAGGAAGATGACGGAGTAGAACATTTCCTTTCTTGTTGCGATCACGACAGCGTTTTGTTCTTCAGTGACAGGGGCGTAGTTTACTCTGTCAAAGCTTATCAAATCCCCGTCTGTTCGCGGACTGCTCGCGGCACTCCAGTGGTGCAACTGCTGCCGATTCCTATAGAAGAAAAAATCACTTCTATGGTGTCAGTGACAGAATTTACCAGCGAAGAATATTTGGTGATGCTGACTCGCGGCGGCTATATCAAGAAAACCGCACTTTCTGCTTTTGGTAACATCCGCACTAACGGTTTGATCGCGATTTCTCTGGAAGAAGGCGACCAACTGCGCTGGGTACGGAGAGCAAAAGTTGGTGACAGCATTATCATCGGCACGCGCCAAGGTATGGCGATTCATTTCCGCACCAATCACGAACAGTTGCGCCCGGTAGGCCGCGCGACTCGGGGTGTAAAATCAATGAAATTGCGATCGGGCGACGAGCTGATCAGCATGGACATTTTACCGAGTTCAATTATTGCCGAAATTGCTGAATTGGTAACGGGAGAATCGGAATTTGAAGGAGCAGAAGTTGCGCTTTCAGAATCGGGAGAATTGGAATTTGAAGGAGCAGAAATTGCTGAATTAGAAGCTGAAGATCTGGAATTGGAAGAGGAAGAATTAGAACTGCAAGCCGAGGAAATTGAAGGCGAAGATGCCGAAGAAATTCCCGCAGTTAGCAGCGAAGTTCCCTCGGTGTTGGTAATCACTAGCAACGGCTACGGCAAGCGGGTTCCAGTTTCTCAATTCCGCCTGCAAAGACGCGCTGGCAAGGGATTGACGGCTACTAAATTCAAGTCGAAAAAGGCTAAGGATTACGTGGCTGCGCTGCGAATTGTCAACGACAATGATGAGTTGATGATTATTACCAACCGAGGTATTATTATCCGTCAGGCTGTGAGTGCAATTTCCACGCAATCGCGCACTGCAACGGGCGTGCGGGTGCAGCGGTTGGATGAGGATGATTCAATTGTAGCTGTGGCTTTGGTGCCGGCTTCGGGTGAAGAGTCGATGGAAGAATCGGCATCTGAGGAAACGACAGAGGAGTCCTAGGTTAATAGTTTGTAGGGTGCGCTGCGGTGCACCTTACTGCTGTTGAATGCTAAAAGTGCGATCGCCCCTACTCAGAAGTTTTCCCTCAAAAGTCAAATATTTTTTCCGGTGAGGTAATGATGAGTCAACTCCAAACCAAACTACTAACTGATACCTGGGTTACAGCGACTTGGGATGAATATATAGAAATTATTAAACAGCCGGAGTACGATCGAGCAAAATGCTACTACTACAACGGACAGTTGAGGATTGAAATGGCAGCAGTCGGGGCAGATCATGCTGAGGACAACGGAATTATCGTTATTTTAATCAATTTATTTGGCATTGCTAAAGGTATAAAAATGAGACTGCTGGTCAAATGTAGCTATGCCAAAACAGGTGTCAGAGGCGCTCAACCTGATGCTTCTTACTACATCGGAGACCGGGTACAAATGGCACCTCGCGGCAGTTCGCTAGTGAATTTAGATAGCGCAGTTTCCCCAGATTTAGCAATTGAAATTGCCGACAGTTCTCTCGTTGACGATTTGGGAACAAAAAGAATGATTTATGAAGAATTAGGAGTGTCTGAGTATTGGGTAGTAGACGTACAAAAAGCGCAAGTTATTGCTTTCAAAATAATTGCTAACTGTGGAAGCGAACGTCTGACGGAATCTCAAGTTTTGCCGGGGCTAAAAGTTACTTTATTAGAGGAAGGTTTGCGCCGCAGTCGCCAGACGGACAATACAGAAGTAGGTAACTGGTTTTTAGAGGAAGTTCGCGGGAATCCTCAATAGTGCGATCGACTGCATTCTTTTTTTAACGGGAGGCTAGAAACCGGGTTTCTGAGGTATACCTATGTCCGGCGCTGGAATCGTTGACAATCGATCCGATAATTGCTATAGCATAATAGAATCAAAAAATTAATAGCAAAAGTTTGTAAAAATGCCTTATTTAACAGCAGCAAACGACATCAAAGCAGTCATTTCTCAATTTTCCCAAGCTAAAATACTGTGGGTTGACACAGAAATAGCAGACTATAAATCCAACCCCAGATTATCGCTGATTCAAGTGTTAGCAGACTCCACCGATGCGACAGGAGATGCCACGTTTTTACTAGATGTATTAGATAAACCTGAATTGGCAAAAAATTTCATCAGCCAAATCATGGTAAATCCAAATATTGAAAAATTCTTCCACAACGCCAGCTATGATATCAGATTTCTGGGCAATGACGACGCTCAAAATGTCACTTGCATATTGCAAATGGCAAGAAAAATTCCAGCTTACATTCTACCATTACCCAACCGACAGCTCAAAACATTAATCGAAACACTTTGCGGCATTGCTTATGTAGATAAAACAGAACAAAGCGGCGATTGGGCAAAGCGTCCCCTGACGCAGAAGCAGCTAGAATATGCCAAAATGGACGCGGTTTATTTAGCTAGAGTGCATCAGCGCCTGCTAGAAATCCTGGAAGAGTGTTACCCCGATCCCGCCACAGAAAATTTGACAGCATTGGGGAAAAAATATCAGGAAATAGAATCTCGGTGGAAGCCACTAGATTCAGAAATTGCTGAAGTCAAAGAACGATTTAAAGCGGGGATGCTGGCGCAAAATCTCAAAGATAGTTCTTATTTTCAGCTTTCCAGTTCGATAGCGATGAAAGTTGATTTTATGACGCTGGCGAGACTGACGCAAACTGAGGGAATTGAGTTGAATTTTCCGGTGACGCTGACAAAAGAAATTCAAAAACAGTTAGGGGAAGTCATCGCCGATCCATCTTTGGAAGTTGAAGATATTGCTAGTTGGCGGTTGAATTCTACGATCAAGCAGGGTCGAAAATCAACTACTAAGAAAGTTGCGCCGCAACCGGAGACTGAGGATTTCACAGCATTGGGGGAAAGGTACAAAGAAATTTTGCCTGAATGGAAGCTGCTGGATTCAGAAGTTGAGCATCTGAAAGAGCGGATTAAAAAAGCAATGTTAGTGCAAAATAAGGGCAATACTCCTCATTTTAAGTTATCCAGTTCCTCGATTTTGAAGGTGGATTTTGCTAGCTTGGCAAAACTTGCGCTATCTGCGGGATTTGAGTTAGATTTTATGGTGACGCTGACTCAATACATTCAAAGGCAGTTAGGGGATGCGATTAACAAAATTGATGTGAAAATTGATTATATTACCAGTTGGCGGATGACGGCGAAGACTGTGGAAGATGAAGATGAGGAAATTCCGTTTTAACTCACATCCTGCACCATTGTCAAGAACAGGCATCTTGCCTGTTCCACAATAAAATTTATCTCTTGTGGAACAGGCATCTTCCCTGTTCCTAAGCAAGTAATTGAGAATGGTGCAAGATATCAGTTTTAACTAACGTCATTTCTGGTTAAGCAGAAGGAGGCAAAATCCAATCAAACCCAAGAGAGTGCTTCTTAGGTTGATGGCAGTAGACAATTAAACCACACAAAACATTCGCACAGAGGCGTTGCTCAATCAGGGTATGAAAAAATAAGTTTAACATCCAGAAACTGTGTCGAAAATGGTTTCTATGATATCAATTCCGGCTGCACCGGAATGATAAGCGAGGACACGGCACTGCCGTGTCCCTACCACGATCGATTGTAGGGACACGGCACTGCCGTATCCTCCGTTTCTTTATATCATTCCGATGCTAAGGGAATTGATATGACTTGCATATTTTGCCTTGCATACCGTAAATCAGCAACGCCTATTTTCCTTTTAGTCGGAGCTTAATCAAGTCTTGTTCACCGCTGACCTTTTCCATCCACTCGACGGTATTGCCGGAGCAGTCGTTGGTCTCGCGTATGTAGTCTGCTACAGTGACCGAAAACTCAACGAGAGAACGTATTCTTCGCTGCTCAACGACCGGTCATTTGCTCCAGCTTTTCAGGATACCGATCGCCTTGTACCGTAATCTTGGAGGCGGCATCATCGATGTCACGCAGATCGCCCTGGGTGAGTTCCACTGAGACTGCTCCGATGTTTTCGTCCAAGCGATGCAGTTTCGTAGTACCTGGAATGGGTACGATCCACGGTTTCTGAGCTAGCAGCCAGGCGATCGCAATCTGAGCAGGTGTCGCCTCTTTTCGTTCTGCAATGCTGCCGAGTAGATCGATCAGGGCTTGATTCGCCTTGAGAGCCTCGGTTGTGAAGCGAGGCAGGGTGCTGCGGAAGTCGGAACTGTCGAAGGTTGTGCTTTCGTCCATCTTGCCAGTGAGAAAGCCCTTGCCCAACGGGCTGTACGGGACAAAGCCAATTCCGAGTTCCTCAAGAGTCGGTATCACTTCCTTCTCAGGAGTCCTCGTCCACAGCGAGTATTCGCTCTGGAGAGCCGTTACGGGCTGAACCGCGTGCGCGCGACGGATCGTTTGTACGCCTGCTTCAGAGAGTCCGAAGTGCTTAACCTTACCTTCCTGAATCAGTTCCTTCACCGCTCCGGCCACATCTTCGATCGGCACGTTTGGGTCAACTCGGTGCTGATAGAGTAGGTCGATCGCCTCCACCTTGAGTCGCTTGAGCGAATTCTCCACAGCCTGCTTGATGTGCTCCGGTCGGCTATTCAGTCCGGGCGCACCCGTCATCCCACGGGGATCAGAATTCGGACTGATGTCGAACCCGAATTTGGTGGCGATGACCACTCGATCGCGGAAGGGAGCAAGAGCTTCACCCACCAGCTCTTCGTTTGTAAAGGGGCCGTAGACTTCGGCGGTGTCAAAGAATGTAATGCCGCGATCGACCGCAGCCCCCAGAAGAGCAGTCATCTCCTGTTTGTCTTTGGGCGGGCCATAGGAAAAGCTCATTCCCATGCAGCCAAGCCCGATCGCCGAGACTTCCAGATTACTGTTTCCAAGTTTGCGCTTTTGCATTGTTATTCCTTCGAGGTTTCACCTCGGTTATTCAGATTTAAGGGATGCCATATCGATACAGAAGCGGTATTTCACATCGGACTTGAGCAGTCGCTCGTAGGCTTCGTTGACCTTCTGAATGGGGATGACTTCGACATCCGCAGTGATGTTATGCTCGCCGCAAAAGTCGAGCATTTCCTGGGTTTCAGCGATGCCACCGATCATAGAGCCGGAAAGACTGCGGCGACCCATGATCAGGCTGAATGCCGATACTTCCAGAGGATTCTCCGGTGCGCCGACCAGGGTGATGTTGCCGTCGAGGCGGAGCAGGTTGAGATAGGCGTTGATGTCGTGCTTGGCGGAGACGGTATCGAGGATGAAATCGAAGCTGCCAGCGTGTTTCTGCATCTCGTCGGCATTGCGGGAGATGACCACTTCATCGGCTCCGAGGCGGAGTGCGTCTTCCTTCTTGTCGGGCGAGGTGGTAAATACGACGACATGGGCACCGAACGCACGGGCAAACTTCACGCCCATGTGGCCCAGCCCCCCGAGACCGACTACGCCGACCTTCTTGCCCTTTGTGACACCCCAGTGGCGCAGGGGCGAGTATGTTGTAATCCCGGCGCAGAGAAGCGGCGCGACTCCAGCGAGATCGAGGTTGGCGGGAACGCGCAGAACGAAGCTTTCATCGACGACGATGCTGTTGGAATAGCCGCCGTAGGTGACAGGAGCGGTCTTGTGCTTGTCCGGGGAGTTGTAGGTGAGGGTCAGGGAAGGGCAGAACTGCTCAAAGCCAGCTTTACACTGGGGGCAGGTTCCATCCGAATCGACCATACAGCCGACCGCTGCGATATCGCCGGGCTTATAGCTGGTAACTGCCGAGCCGACTTTGGTGACGCGACCGACCATCTCGTGACCGGGGACGATCGGATAGACAGTAGGCGCGATGCTGCTCCACTCGTTACGCACCGAATGGACATCGGAATGGCAGATGCCGCAGAAGAGGATTTCGATCTGCACGTCGCGATCGGTTGGATCGCGCCGCGCGATCGTGGTGGAGGCCAGCGGTGATGTTGCACTGGCTGCGGCATAAGCTTTCGTGTTGTACATGAATGGATGTCCCTAGTTGTTTACGTTTGGTGTCTGGTATTGTTCGTCGCTGACCTGTTCCATCCAGTCCACGGTCTTGCCGTCGAGTTGTTCCTGAATGGCAATGTAAGTCATTGCCGTGGTGGCCGTGGCACCGTGCCAATGCTTCTGGTCCGGCGCGAACCCGATCGCGTCCCATGGTCGAATTTGCTCGATCGAGCCGCCCCAGCGCTGTGCGAGACCGCAGCCAGCCGTCACGATCGGGGTCTGTCCCAACGGGTGGGTGTGCCATGGTGTCCGAGCACCAGGCTCGAACGTGACACTGGCACCAAGTGTGCGTGCTCGATCGTGCGCCTCGAACAGGGGGTCAATGCGGACAGTGCCGGTAAAATACTCAGCCGGTCCTTTGGCCGAAGGCTGTGACCCACTTCGTTTAATGTCCATTTCTTAATTCCTTCACTTGATGCCATTTCGGTGGCTGTCCCCATCGTAGAAATTGAGCACTTATCGCTTCTCTATCAATAGGGATGGATTTTTTAAGAAGCAAGGTTAGCTTTGATGGCATTTTGGTTGTCACTCAGCAGGTTTCTTGCCAAATCAAACCTGCGTTTTCTCTTGAAGAAAAGTCCAGAATGCTTACAAGAAGCCGAAATGGTTTTTCATTGCTTTAGCTTCATTCTAAGAATCCTCAAGGACAAGCAATAGAACGATCGTCTAAGATTGTTGTACAATCCTGCAAACTTAGAAATGAACGCTGCCAAAACGAGTGAAAAGCCCGATATCCATTTTATGAACACCCCCCAGACAACGCGCGAGGCAGACAGAGCGCAAGCCAACCGAGACGAACTAACTGAGCGGATTGCACAGGCGATTCGTCATGATGGGACGATTGAGCCGCTCAAAGGAGTACACTTCAACCGCTCCTCGTCGCCTTCGGAATGCGTTCATAGTGTCTCTATCCCTGCCTTTTGTGCGATCGCTCAGGGTACCAAAGAAGTCCTTCTGGGGAGCGATCGGTATGCCTCTAATCATTAATTTATTGGACAAGACTGGACAATGCGTACATGGTGAGCCATAATACTAATATGGCAAAGTACGTGAAACCAAATGAAGCAGCTAACACTTTGGGAGTTTGCCTCCGAACCCTCAGACGATGGGAAGCAGAAGGTAAAATCAACACAATCAAAACACCGTCAGGTCAAAGACGGTACGACATCGAAAAGTTCATCAAAAAAGAATCAGAACCAGAGGGAGGACGCGCCACTGTTATCTATGCTCGCGTCTCTACCCGACCTCAAAAAGCAGACCTCGATCGACAAGTTGAACGATTATCAGCGCTCTACCCAGGCGCTGAAATTGTTAAGGAAGTGGGAGGAGGACTCAATCTTAGGCGGAAAGGACTCATCACCCTTTTGGGACGAGTTTTGCTCCGCGATATCGCAGTTATTGTGGTTGCCCACAAAGACCGACTTGCAAGGTTCGGATTTGATATTATCGAGTGGCTCTGTGAGCAATTTGACTGCAAAATCGTGGTTCTCAACCAAGTCAGTCTCTCTCCGCACGCCGAACTGGTTCAAGATATTGTCGCAATTCTCCACAGTTTTTCAAGCCGACTTTACTCCATCCGACGCATTGAAAACCAAATCAAAAAAGAGTTACAAGCAGAAACCGAGACACAAAAAGAAGGAGAAAGCGCCACCTAATAAAACCTTGAAGATTAGAGTTTATCCAGAAGCCGAGTTACATAAAAAGTGGAAGTCTTGGCTGGGAGCAGCCCGCTACTGCTACAACAAAGCAATTGCAGCATTAAAGGCAAGTGAGAAAATAACTAGCGCCTATTCTTTGCGAGACTATGTATTAGGTTGTGACTTACCAGACTGGGTAAAAACTGCACCATCTCATCCTAAAGAAAATGCCATATTTGATGCTTGGGATGCTTGGAAACAAGCTTTATCAAAGGGTGGAAAAGTAAGTTTTAGAAGTTGTCGTCAACCATCTCAAGCCATCAAATTTCACAAGGTCAATTTCAACGGACAGACCTGGTTTCCATCGCTGGTTAAAGGCTTAAAGTTCCATGCAGCCGAACCAATACCTCTTCAAGTCGAGTTTGCAACCCAGCTTGTTAGAGAGCGAAAACGATGGTTTGCTTGCATCCCAGTTGTGGAAGAGGTAAAACTACCCGTCCTCGACAAAGTAATAGCCCTAGATCCTGGTGTCAGAACGTTTTTAACTGGCTACGACGGTAACTCATTTCAAGAGTTTGGCAAGGCAGACATTGGGCGCATTCAAAGATTGTGTTCTCACCTTGACAAATTGATGGGACGAATAGCCTCATCCAAAAATCGAAAACAAAAGCGCAGTATGTTGGGGGCTGCTAATCGCTTAAGAATCCGCATCCGCAACTTGGTTGATGAATTTCATAAGCAAATAGCTAATTATCTCACCAATAATTACAAAATTATGTTGCTACCGACATTTGAAACATCTCAGATGGTAGTCAAGGCGTCTCGTAAGCTGCATACCAAAACTGCTAGACAAATGCTGACTTGGGGGCATTACCGCTTTGAACGTCATCTCAAGCAAGTAGCTCTCAAGCGTGGTGTTGTCATAATTGATGTGAACGAATCCTACACATCAAAAACTTGCACCCAATGCGGACAGACACACAATAAATTAGGCGGCTCTAAAACATTTAAATGTCCCAACTGCGGTCACGAACATGACCGAGATTGGGGCGGCGCTCGGAACATTATGATCCGAGCTTTGAGGGACGGCTCCTTTGCTTTAGCTATCAATAGCGAAAGTATTGCTATCGCGTATGCCCTGTTTGTCTAGGGTTGTGCAGCGTAACACCGTCAGGAGAGCAAGGACGTCGGCTATGTCATATTGCAGTTTTGGGTGGCTGCACTCACCAAATTGCTAGAGCAGTCGATCGCCTTCGTAAAGACTTTAATCAGCCACTTCGCATTGAAAACATCGCACGAGAGCTTGGAATGAGTGTCTCCAGCTTCCACCATCACTTCAAGTCTGTCACTGCAATGAGTCCTCTACAGTTTCAGAAGCAACTGCGACTCCAAGAGGCTCGCCGTCTGATGCTGGGGGAGAACCTTGACGCTACCAGTGCTGCCTACCGTGTGGGTTATGACGATTCCTCGCACTTCAACCGAGAGTACAAGCGGCTCTTTGGTATACCACCGATGCGCGATGTGGAGCGGCTGCGAGAAGCTGCTAGGGAGATTGCGAGTTCAACATGATCTCCTCAAGATGCCCTAATCAGGCCAGAAATCGCTAAAACATTAGGCATTTATTGCGCTCACTGTATTTTGGGAACAAATCAACTATGGTTGGACAAATCAGAAAGTATAATAAATCTCATCTTAATCAAGTTTTAGACATATTTAAAACAGAAGAAAAATTACTAGGCTTGGTGCCTGATGATGCTTTACAGAAAGAACTAGATGCTGTCGAAAAGAATTTATTGAATGGCCAAGGTGAAGATAAATATGGAAAATGGTCTATTAAAGCATGGGTTATAGTGGATGGTGATGTAGTAATTGGATTTGCCTTGGCTCGTGAGTATAAGGATAAGACAATATTAAATCTTTTATATATTTTGAAAGATTATAAACGCAAAGGCTGCGGAACTAAATTGATGAAGCAGGTTAAACAAAACTGCAAATCTCCAATTGAGTTACCAGTCTATGAGGAGAATAAAATAGCGGTTGCTTTCTATAATAAACACGAGTTTTTATCTACTGGTGATGAGATTGAACACGATCTTAAGTATCTAGTGATGACTTGGCATAAAGCTAAAAGCTAAGCAATTGCACACACTCAAACTCTTGTTCTACTCCCATCATAGAAGATTTGCGATCGCTCCTTTCGTCTTGGCAACCTAACACTTGTCCCATCTACCTATTTCCTAGTCGCCACCGCTGCGCCTTTGCGGTTTATTTCAATTAGCGATATTTAACCAAGGTGGGCAAATAATGCCCACCCTAATTCCTACTTGCCTACCGTGAAATACTCATTCTTAGCATACACGCTAATAATGCAGTCGCTCACTTCAAAAAACATCCCCTCTTGCTCATCTTTAGAAAATTGCAAGTTGCCGTATTTAGAATTAATTTCCTCAGCATTCGCCGCTTTTGCCTCCATTTCATCCGGGATAAGTCCGGTAGAACCGATATAGAAAACCAGCGGTGAAACTTTTTCCCTGTACACTTTTTCAGCATAAGCTTCCAGTCGCTCATTCGCATTAGCTAAAGCAGCGACAAATTCGTCTCGCTTGACATCTTCTTCCTGCCATTTCGCTTGCAAAAGGCGCAGCAAACTATCTGCACCCACTTTCGCTAAAGTAGCGCTAACAATTCCGCTATCCTCCAACCCCAGAAACTCATCGAAAATCAGTTTCATCAAGTCGTCAACTTTGGTGATTTTTGTTCGGGATGACAGCGTTTTGTGGGCGAAGACGACAGGCTCGTCTAAGGTGATGTCAAATGTCGGTTTTGCTAGTTTTTCGCCTGTGTTTTTGTGGTAAACTTCGTAAAGGCGATCGAGAAATTTGTTGGCTGAGTGGAATTTGCCGAAGTTGAGGATGTTTTTGCTGCCGATGTCGATTTTGTAGCTGACTCGCGAATCTACTTCACCGTTGGCGATCGCACTTTTCAATTCCGTATATTCCGTAGTCGTCGGAAAGTTGATGTAAAGGCTTTTAGACAGATAATGCTGTTTCAATTCTTCCAATTGTTCCGCCGTATAAGCCTCGGATTCTTCCTTCAAATGAGCCGAGAGAATGCTGGAGATAATTTTAATATTTGCGAGTTCCTCAAACACTCCGTCCAGGCTGCTGTAACGTCCGTCAAAAGGCACTAGCGGCAAACTTGCTAATTTAATATCATACTCTGCATGGAAGTCAAATTCTGCCACAGGTGAGCCGTCTTTTTCCAGTACACCGCATTTATTGAGCAAGTCAAACACTGGTTGACTGCTGATTTTGGTTCGCAGCGACTTGATATTAACTTCGCCGTCGCTGACAATGGTATAATTGTTGAAAGTATTGAGGTCTGTTACCAGAATTCCTGCCACTTCTGCGATTAAAGTTTCATCCTCAACTTTTACCAGCTTAACTTTTCGGGTAATCAGCATATTGATGGTAGCTGTATTTTGATTGATCGCAAATGAACCCATCCGCACGTATTCGCCACCATCTAAGAATTCAGTTTTCAGCGAAGGCTTGACAATGTTGCCGTTTTCGTCACGCTTTCCTTCAACTCGCTTTAAACCTTTGCGCTGATAGTTTTCTTGCAAGTGTTTTAAGTTGATGATGATGCTGTTGCTGTTTTCCTCTAATATCTTGACTAACTCCAGCAGGGAAATTTTGTCGCTGACTTTTACCCGATCGCCAATTTCATGATTTTGCAACACATCAGGCGCAAAAACAGCCTGTTCCAAATCTTCCGTAAACTCCGCTATTTGGGCGTTTGTCAAAGCTTTCGCGTGTTTTTCCGTCAAAGTCGCGTCGAAGGTGCTCGCCAGCGCATACTTCGCCGTATTTAAATTGCCGTCAGCGAGGTTAGCTTTCGCAAAAGCAAACACCGAATCATCAGTTTGAGCAACGGGAACATCTACTTTGTCATACTCTTCTTTGGCGACTTTTTGATATTTGTAAAACATTCCCATATCGTCTGCTTTCAGCCCGCAAATTTTCAGCGTACTCGATGAACCGCTGATTTTCTTGCCGCTTTTAGAAACAAAAACTTGATAATCGTATTCCTTAATTAACGGTTCTTCTAGCGGTGGCGCAACGGAACCGCCTAACAGTTTAGTGCTGTCGTAAAGAGCATCATAAACCATTTTCACTTCGCCAGCGCGGATGCAATTTCCCGATAAGGTGTTGGCAATTTTGGAGAGCAGTTTGAAGTCGGCAGAGGCATAGGATATGGTATTTGCAAACACATCCATGTCTTTGAGTTCTTCACAAATTTCCCCTAATTTTGCAGATTCAGAATTAGCACTTGGGTCATTGGCGTAACCGTCTGTGTGCAAATTAATTGCTGTCACTTCTCCCGCTTTCACCAGAGATTTAGCGAGCTCCATCGACTGCGATATGCAGGTACAGCCAGCGGTGTGTATTTTTTGAATTTCTTTGATATATTGAGAGTCAAACTTCATCACTTCTTGAATCGGAATTCGCTGGAAGTGACAAATTACATCCCCATTGTCAGCATAGGAAATTAAGCTGATTATTAGCTGGTAATTGTTGTATTCGTCTAAGGTCAAAAGCTTGATTAGGGTTTCTTTGAGCGGCTGTAAGTCATAATACATTGAGCCGGAGCGATCGATAATGATGATGCTGTGGGCGACGGATTTTTCTGGGATATCACCGGGCTTTCTTTCTAGATTTGTGCGATCGACTAAATAAAATGCTTTTTCGTTTCCGGCAAAATTGTAGAGGGTAAATTTGGTGCGAGTACAGTCGGCTGCTTGGCTGCTGGAACTTTTGACTTGAGATGATTGTTTTGCTTGCCGTGCCATAGTTTTAACCCGTGTTGACTTATTCCTCAACGCTATCCTGACACGCGCTTCCGTCAATGTCAAGGCCTGTGCCGCAAATTATCTGAACACTTAAAATAAGCATTAATACTTAGTTTTTGTAAGGCAATCGCCATAAGCTGTTGCGGTATTTAAATTGTATGTTAAAAAACGATCGCACAATCAGTGGGTTCGCCCGTGCTGCTCAAAGCATTGTTAACAACAGGTGCTTGGGCTGTAATTAGTTGATCTTTGATGGCGATCGGAATGCAGTTGAGCAAGTTGAATTTTTGGCACAATATCAAACAAGTTCTGGCTTGTCTGGCGATTAAAATTCTGTTGATTCCTTTGGTAATTGGCACGGGTTAAACGTTTGTTGGCATTGCGGGCGCGCCGGGACTTTCGCTAGTGCTGCAAATGGCAATGCCTCCGGCTTTTGGTACTACTTTGCTGGCAGAAGTTTTCAATCTCGATCGCGAATTAGCCGTAAGTGCGATCGGCATCGGCTGGGTTACGTTATTGTTCGCTATTCCAATATGGATGAGGCTATTTAGTTTTTAATTAAAATCAAATTTCTGTAGTTTAAAAAATGTTTGATTTATGTGATCTCAATCACAAATATTGAATTATATCTGTCATATTAACTATACTTAACAATCACTGAAGTAGCAACTCTATTTGCTGCTGTTAAGCTAGAAATAGCCTAAAAAAAAGGTAAATTTTCACAAAAACTATGGATCTTCTAGATTTTACACTGACAGGTTATCAAATTCTCGATCGCATTTATGCGGGCACTCGCACCCTGGTTTATCGCGGAGTTCGATCGTGCGACAAACGGCCCGTCGCCATCAAAGTGTTGCACAGCGAGTATCCAAGCTTCAGCGAAATCGTACAATTTCGCAATCAATATACTATTGCCAAAAATCTCAATTTGCCCGGAATTATCCAAACCTACAGCTTGGAAGCCTACCAAAACAGCTATGCGCTGGTAATGGAAGACTTCGGGGGAATCTCTCTAAAACAATGGGTGGAACAAGGGGAAACTCCACCGGATTTAAGCGATTTTTTGCAAATGGCGATCGACATCAGCAGTACATTAGATATACTCTACCGCCACAGAATAATTCACAAAGACATTAAACCCGCCAATATTTTAATTAACCCCGAAACAAAACAAATCAAACTGATTGATTTTAGCATCGCATCTTTGCTGCCAAGAGAAACTCAAACCCTACAGAATTTTAACCAAATCGAAGGCACCCTCGGCTATTTGTCTCCCGAACAAACCGGCAGGATGAATCGCGGTATTGACTACCGCACAGATTTTTACTCTTTAGGCGTGACTTTTTACGAATTGCTGGCGGGACAATTGCCATTTCAATCCGAGGATGCGATGGAATTGGTACACTGTCATATTGCCAAGCAACCGCCATCACTGCAGGAAATCAACTCGCAAATCCCGCCCGTACTCTCGTCCATTGTCAGCAAATTGATGGCGAAGAATGCCGAACACCGCTATCAGAGTGCTTTGGGGCTGAAATTTGATTTAGAAAATTGCTTGCGTCAATTAAAAGAAAGCGGTATAATACACATTTTTCAACTAGCCCAGAGAGATGCGTGCGATCGGTTTAGCATACCAGAAAAACTCTACGGTCGCGAAACCGAAGTAGAAACTCTGCTATCGGCCTTTGAGCGCGTTGCCACCCCCCTTTCATCCCCCCTTACCGAGGAGGGATATAGGGGAGTAGAAATGATGTTAGTAGCTGGTTTTTCTGGGATTGGGAAAACTGCAATTGTCAATGAAATTCACAAACCAATTGTGCGGCAGCGCGGCTATTTCATCAAAGGCAAATTCGACCAATTCAACCGCAATATTCCCTTCTGTGCTTTTGTGCAAGCCTTTCGAGAGTTAATGGGACAATTGCTCAGCGAAAGTGACTATAATTTAGAAAAATGGCAAGCTAAAATACTGCAAGCAATAGGCGAAAACGGGCAAGTCATTATTGAAGTAATACCCGAACTACAAAAAATTATTGGGCCGCAACCACCGGCAATAGAATTATCAGGAACTGCAGCACAGAATCGGTTTAATTTATTGTTTCAAAAATTTATTCAAGTGTTCACAAAACCCGAGCATCCGCTGGTGATGTTTTTGGATGACTTGCAGTGGGCAGATTCCGCATCCCTACAGTTAATGCAACTGTTGATGTCCGAATCGGAAACCAGCTATTTATTAGTAATTGGTGCCTACCGAGATAATGAAGTCTCCCCTGCACATCCGTTGATGCTGACACTGGATGCAGCAGTCAAAGCCGGGGCAACGGTTAATACTATTACTCTGCAACCCTTGAGTTCAGAAAGTCTAAATTATTTAGTAGCTGATACGCTCAATTGCGCTCCAAATTTGGCAGTACCGTTGACTGATTTAGTGGCACAAAAAACCCAGGGAAATCCTTTTTTTGCGACGCAGTTTCTCAAAGCATTGCATCAGGATGAGTTGATTGAGTTTAACTGGAAATCCGGACACTGGCAGTGCGATATTGTTCGGGTTCGGGAAGCGGCATTGACGGAGGATGTGGTGGAGTTTATGGCGCTGCAGTTGCAAAAGTTGCCGTCGGCGACTCAGGATATTTTGAAGTTGGCGGCTTGTGTGGGGAATCAGTTTGATTTAAGCACCTTGGCGATTGTTTCTGAAAAAACCGAAGTAGAAGCGGCAGCTACACTGTGGAAAGCATTGCAAGAAGGACTAATTTTGCCCCAAAGTGAAATTTACAAATTCTATTTGGGAGAAAGTGATTTAGAGCCAACCGCGCAATATCAAACACTGAATTACAAATTTTTACACGATCGCGTCCAACAAGCGGCCTATTCTCTGATTCCTGAAGACCAAAAACAGATTACCCACTACCAAATCGGACAACTGCTGCTGAAACAAATTTCCCCTGAATCTAGAGAAGAATACATTTTTGAACTCGTCAATCAATTAAACTACGGAATATCTCTGATTTCCCAACAAACAGAACGAGATGAATTAGCACAGCTAAATCTTACTGCCTGTCGCAAAGCCAGAGCAGCCACCGCCTATCAAGCGGCTCGCGAATATGCCGCAGCGGGATTATCAATATTGACAGAAAATGCTTGGCAAAATCAGTATGAAATTACCCTTGCGCTGCATGAATTAGCAGCGGAAGTGGCTGCTCTGTGCGGTGAGTTTGAAGAAATGGAACAGTTCATCGATATTGTCACCCAACAGGCACGATCCTTACTAGAAAAAATCAATGTTTACCGAATTCAAATTCAATCTAATATCTCCCAGGTTAAATTTAGCGAAGCCCTTGCGATCGCCCAACAGGTTCTGCAACAGCTTGGCGTAACTTTTCCAGAAATACCCGCCCCGACAGATATTCAACAAGAAATCCAAGAAATTGGGGAACTGGTTGGAGACCGAAAAATTGAAGATTTTCTCAACCTACCTGTGATGAAAGATGCGAAGAAGCTCGCAATTATCCAGATTGCCAGCAGCATCATGTCAGTAACTTATGCCTGCGGATCTCCCTTATTTCCCTTAGTGATTTCGCTGTCAGTCAAACTATCCCTCCGGTACGGAAACACACCTGTTTCAGGTCTTAGCTATGCTTGCTACGGCATCATTTTGTGTAATCTGTTGCAAGATGTAAATACAGCAACACAGTTTGGTGAGTTAGCACTCCAGGTAGTCTCAAAACTGGATGCTAAAGCTACTAAACCTGAAGTGTCCTTGGTGCTAGGAATGTCGATCGCGAGCCGTAAATATCATATCAAAGATAGCTTACCACTCTTGAGCGATGGTTACAAAACTGCCTTAGAAGTCGGAAACTTGGAGTTTGTCGGACATAATGCTAACGTTTTTTGTCACAATTCTTTTTGGTGCGGTCAGCCCCTTGCTACCTTAGAGCAGGATAGTCGCAACTACTGCAATCAGTTAGTGCAATTGAACCAATCGATCACAGCCAATTACTGCCGGATATGTTGGCAATCTATTTTAAATTTGCTGGATTTTACAGAACACCCCACCATGTTGTCTGGGAAAGCCCTCCAAGAGACAGAGTTTCTGCCCCTGCTGCTGTCTGGCAACGATCTGTTTGGGTTGTATCACTTCTATTTGTATAAGCTAACTCTTTGCTTTTTGTTTGGGGAAGTTGAGCAAGCTAACAACCATGCACTCTTTGCCAGACGCTATTTAATGGCTGTTGCGGGAACCGTCGGTGAAGCTGCATTTTATCTCTATGATTCTCTGATTGCTATAGCATTGTTGAGTCAACAGTCAGATGAGACAGCAGAAGCATTAAAGCGGGTAGAACAAAACCAAACGCAGTTAGAGCTCTGGGCCCACCATGCTCCTATGAATTATCAACATAAGTTTGATTTGGTGTCAGCGGAAAAATGTCGGCTATTAGGACAAAAAGCCGAAGCGATCGAGTTGTACGACCAGGCTATTTCTGGAGCCAAAGCCAACGAATATATCCAAGAAGAAGCTGTAGCCAACGAACTCGCCGCTAAATTTTACCTCGATTGGGGCAAAGAAAAAGTGGCGATTTCCTATATGCAAGAAGCCTACTACTGTTACGCTCGTTGGGGTGCAAAAGCCAAAATTGATGATTTAGAAAAGCGGTATTCCAAACTTCTGGCTCCCATATTGCAGGCCCAACAAAACGGTTCGGTTTTCAGCGAAATTTGCTTTCAAACAATTGAAAGATCTTCAATTTTACATCAAACTTTCCAAACATCTCAATCTAGTAGCAGTATTTCCGAAGCCCTCGATATCGCTGCTATTCTTAAAGCTTCACAAGCTCTATCGAGTGAAATAGAATTAAAAAAATTGCTGGGTGTACTGATGTCTGTGGCCCTAGAAAATGCCGGGGCAAAAAAAGCTGTTCTACTGTTGGTTAAAGATGGCAATCTCGCGGTTGAAACTGTAGCTAAGACCGAGAAAAATGCGGTATCAATATCTGTTCCGCTGTCATTTAAGGAGGCGGTTCCTGCTGCTGTGGTCAACTATGTCAAGCACACTTTAAAAACTGTGGTTTTGGATAATGCAGCAGCACGAAACGATTTTATGGCAGACCCGTATTTGATGGACAAAAAGCCCAAAAGCGTGCTGTGTGCGCCGATTTTACATCAGGGTAAGTTAATTGGGTTGCTGTATTTAGAAAATAACTTGACAATTGCGGCATTTACTGAGGATCGCACTCAAGTTATCCAACTGTTGTGCGCCCAAGCGGCGATTTCACTCGAAAATGCCCGCTTGTACCAACAATCTCAGGCTTACGCCCAAGAATTAGAACGATCGCTCGTTGACTTGCAGCAAGCACAGTTACAGGTAGTGCAAAGTGAAAAAATGTCCGCATTGGGCAATCTCGTCGCCGGAGTCGCCCACGAAATCAACAATCCTGTCGGCTTTATCAGCGGCAATATTAATGAAGCAACGACTACAATCAAAGATGTAATCAACCACTTGAAATTATATCAAGAAAAACTGCCAGATCCGGGCATCCAAATCGAACAAGATGCTGATAAGATTGATTTAGAGTATGCTTTAGAAGATTTGCCCAAGATGCTGTCGTCGATGAAAGTGGGATGCGATCGCATTCGCGACATCAGCACCAGCCTCCGCACCTTCTCCAGAGCCGATAAAGACTACAAAGTTCCCTTTAATATCCATGAAGGTATTGAGAGCACCATTTTAATATTGAAACATCGGCTGAAAGCTAACGAACACCGTCCGGCGATCGAAGTTGTTACAGATTACGAAAATCTACTAAAAATCGAATGCTTTCCCGGTCAACTAAACCAAGTTTTTATGAATTTGCTGGCAAATGCGATCGATGCCCTAGAAGAGTCAAATCAAGGACGCAGTTTTGCGGAAATCGAAGCAAATCCCAACAAAATCGCGGTTAGTACCAGTATGTTGGACGATCGCCACATCAAAATTACAATTGCCGATAACGGTGCGGGAATGACGGCAGAAGTCAAACAGCGGATTTTTGATTATTTGTTCACAACGAAGGCGGTAGGAAGAGGTACTGGGTTAGGATTGGCGATCGCCCGCCAGATTGTCGAAGAGACTCATGGGGGTAAAATTGAGGTCGATTCTGAGTTAGGGCAAGGCACAATTTTTAAGATGCAGCTCCCGATCGGGCGATCGACTCTCCGCTCTACTTGAAATCAATAGCGATCTGCATCCCACAGACTGCCGTCTCCCAGCCGATGTATAGCAGGAGGCAGTTCGGCTTGAGGAAGAGGTAATAAGCTGTTGAGGGATTTAAACTGTATGTCAAAAAACAATAAAACAATGAGTGGGCTGGGCACGCGAGCCCGCCCTAAATATGCAATGTTTATTTGCGCGACAGCTTAATAGCAATTATTTGGGTACTCGAAAATGTCCGATCGCGTTGTGGCCGTTGCTGCACATATAGCAATCCTCGCATCATTTGTGAATTTCTTACTCCCTCCCCGAACTCGCGGGGAGGGTTGGGGTGGGGTAAAAATATTTACGACTCCTGTAAGGATTGCTATAGAATAACTGGAACTGAGTCTAAATCTGATTTGCGTAATTTTAACCTTAATCAAGGAGACTGTTGTGGCAAATATTGCAGAGTTCGGGAAGTCGCGGAACAACAAAAACCAGTCGCAATATCGGTTGCTATCGACAATTGTTTTACTTTCTCTGCTATTGGCAGGGTATGCGGGCAATTACTTCAAAATCCCCATCATCCTCCATATAGACTGGCTATTTGGCAGTATTTTTGTCATGTTGGTTGTGAGGCTATACGGGTTGGGTTGGGGCGCGATCGCCGCCGCAACTTCCAGCTTCTATACAATTTTGCTGTGGCACCATCCCTATGGCTTTATTCTCTACACTCTGGAAGCGATTTTTGTGGGTTGGGGATTGCGACATCGCAGCAGCAACTTATTACTCCTTGATGTTTTTTATTGGGGAATTATCGGATTTCCCCTGCTTTGGTTGCTCTATGCTTGTGTCGGTGAAATCCCCCCTCAAACTGTTTTATTAATTTCCTTCAAAAATCCCGTCAATCAAATTTGTAATAGCCTGATTGCCAGTCTGATTTTGACTCACACGCCCATTACCAAGTGGCTGCGCGCCAACACTATCAAAACTCATGCTTTTGAACAAACTCTTCTCAATTTGCTAGTAGCCTTTGTCTTGCTGCCAGCACTGGCACTGACTGTTTGGAACTGTCAGGATGCCACTTCTGTTCAAGAAAAAAATGTTTTAGTTTATCTAGAAGACACCAGACAAAATATTAGTATCGACCTGCTGAATTGGCACAAACAAAGTATGGTAAAATTGGAATCTCTAGCATCTAGCATTGAAGACCGCAATCCATCAAACCGTTCCCAAATACAGGAAAAAATTCAAATTGCTCAACAAACAATTTCCGAGTTTCGCAATCTCTACATTACAAATACAGACGGACAGATTCTCAATTCCACCCAGGAGAAAAACGCCACTGAAAAGGCTGCTAAACTGGACAATTTGCCGTTTCAGGCTTTACTGAAAGCAAAACAGCCAATACTTTCTGAGGTGATGGCGATATCCAACGCACCGACGATCTTTCAAACAGTACCTATTTTGCAGGGCGACAGCCTAGTGGGTCAAATTGTTGCAGAAATCGATGTAAATACCGTGAAACAAAGGTGGCTAGAGAGTCAAATCCCATCGACAAGCCGATCGACTCGGCTGATGAGTTTACTAGATAGCCAAGATCGGGTGATTGCTAGCACTCGTGACGAGCTGAAGGTAGGGCAACCCTTCGATCGAGATAAAAACGGTGAAATCTACCGGATCGATCGAAACACCCACATTTGGATACCGAATATTCCCAACATGGCTAAAGTCGTGCGCTGGAGAAAGTCATTTTACGTGTACAAGAGCGCAATTGGTGGCGATCTTCCCTGGATAGTGGCGATCGAAGAAGCCAACGCTCCCCATTTGGTAGCACTCGATGGAATTTATACCAAAAGCTTCGCTATTCTGATGGCGATCGCCATTCTGGCATCTGTTTTGGCAAAATATATTAGCAGCAGTTTAGTCAAACCCTTGCTGGAACTTGCCAATCTCACCAGCAATTTACCCGATAAACTCACAGAACAACAATCGCTACAAATTCCAGCCAGTTCAATTACCGAAATTAACACCCTGTCTAGTAACTTCCAACTCATGGCAATTGCTCTGCAAGACAAATTTCAGGAAATTCAGCAAGCCAGTTTAGAACTTCAGCAAGCAAAAGAAACTGCCGACAGCGCCAACGCAGCCAAAAGCGAATTCCTTGCCAACATGAGCCACGAATTACGCACCCCCCTCAACGGTGTTCTTGGCTACGCCCAAATCTTAAAACGCAGCGAACCTCTCACCGAAAAAGGGCAAAACGGCATCGATATCATCTATCAATGCGGTTCTCACTTATTGAATCTAATTAACGATGTATTGGAGCTTGCCAAAATCGAAGCCAGAAAATTAGAACTACATCCCACAGCCTTGCACCTGCCTTCTTTGTTGCAAAGCGTCGTCGAAATCAATCGCATTCGTGCGGAACAAAAAGGGATTATCTTCGATTTTCAAGTTGACGAAAAATTACCTATAGGTGTGTGGGTAGATGAAAAACGTTTGCGTCAAGTTCTGATCAACCTTCTGGGCAATGCCATCAAATTTACCGAGATCGGTAGCGTTACTTTTAAGATTGAATCCATCGCTCCAAAAATTCGCTTCCAGATAGAAGATACTGGAGTGGGTATGACTCCAGAACAAATCCAGAAAATCTTCCTCCCCTTTGAGCAAGTCGGCGATATCAAAAAGCAAGCTGAAGGAACTGGATTGGGATTGGCAATTACCCACAAAATTATCGAGCTGATGCAAAGCAAAATCGATGTTCAAAGTGTGTTAGGCGAAGGCAGCACCTTTTCCTTTGAACTAGAACTGCCTGAAGCTAAAAATTGGGCAGCCTCTTCTAGAGTGATGCCGCAAGGGGCGATCGAGGGTTATGCAGGTTCAAAATGCAAAATTCTCATCATCGACGATCGTTGGGAAAATCGTTCGGTGTTGGTTAATCTGCTAGAACCCATCGGCTTTGAAATTATCGAAGCTAACAATGGACAAGAAGGTATCGAACAGGCTTTGAAATTCTCGCCGGATTTAATTATTACTGATTTAGCGATGCCCGTGATGGATGGGTTTGAGTTTTTAGAGAAAGTGCGATCGTCTCCCCAACTGCACAACCAAATTGTTATCGTCTCCTCTGCCAGCGTCTTTGAGAGCGATCGGCACAAAAGCCTAGATGCTGGGGGAAATGATTTCTTACCCAAACCCGTGCAAGCCGAAATTTTGCTAGAACTCCTGCAAAAATATCTACAATTAGATTGGATTTATGACGGCAACAATCCACAGAAGCAGAATCCTCAACTTGCCCCCGATCGAATGCAGCCACCTGAACCCACAATCTTGCATCAACTCTTTGAGTTAGCCGAAGACGGAGAACTCGATGGCATCATTGAAATTGCTGGGCAAATTCAGGATACGAATACGGCTGCCTTTACCCGAGAACTTATCCGCCTTGCCGAAGCTTGCCAACTCAAACAATTGCGGGCATTTATTCAACACTACCTCCCTTAACACCCTCGAACCGGAAACCGACACCTATGTCATACTCAACCCGACCGTTTATCTTAATTGTGGATGACAATGAAGCTAACTTATTTGTGTTGTCCCAATCCTTAAAAGCTGCTGGCTATAAAGTCCGCATGGCGGTTGATGGCGAAGATGCTCTCACCCTAGTGAAACGCCACCAACCAGAACTAATTTTGCTTGACATTGAAATGCCGCAAATGAATGGTTTTGAAACCTGTCGGCACCTCCAGGAAAATCCTGCAACTAAAGGAATTCCAGTTATTTTTATGACGGCTTTAGCTGATGCCGAAAATAAAGTCAAAGGCTTATCGTTAGGTGCTGTCGATTACATCACCAAACCCTTTGAAGAAGCGGAAGTGCTAGCGCGGGTGAAAATCCACTGGCGACTGAAATGGCTGACGGATAGTTTAGAAAAGCAAGTAGTAGAACGTACCCAGGCATTGCAACAGGCTCAACTGAAATTGGTACAACAGGAGAAACTTTCGGCTTTGGGGCAATTAGTGGCTGGAGTTGCCCATGAAATTAATAATCCGATCGGTTGTATTGTGGGCAATGTCGGTGCTGTCCAAGATTACATCCATGATTTATTGAGTATCATCGATCTCTATCGCGAGAAATTCCCTGAACCCGGTACAGAAATTGAAGATGAATTAGAAGCGATCGACCTCGATTACGTGCGAGAAGATTTACCGAAGTTAATTCAGGCGATCGAAGATGGAGGATCTCGCATTACATCGATCAGCCAAAGTCTCCGTATTTTCTCCCGTTCCGATAGCAATACCAAGCAACTTTTCAACCTGTACGAAGGGCTCGATAGCACCTTGTTAATTCTGCGCCACCGGCTAAAAGCTAACGAACACCGTCCGGCGATCGAAGTTGTCACAGAGTACGATAATCTACCGAAAATCGAATGCTTTCCCGGTCAACTAAACCAAGTTTTGATGAATTTGCTAGCAAATGCGATCGATGCCCTAGAAGAGTCAAGTCAAGGACGCAGTTTTGCGGAAATCCAAGCCAATCCCAATAGGATCGCGGTTCGTACCAGTATGTTGGACGATCGCCACATCAAAATTACAATTGCCGATAACGGCGCGGGAATGACGGCAGAAGTCAAACAGCAGATTTTTGACCATTTGTTCACAACGAAGGCGATAGGAAAAGGCACTGGATTAGGATTGGCGATCGCCCGCCAGATTGTCGAAGAGACTCATGGGGGTAAGTTGAATTGCAACACTGTGGTTGGCGAGGGAACTGAATTTGCGATCGAGCTACCTGTGGCAGAAAAAAAATACCAGGTAGAAGGCATTAGTCAGTTAGGACAATATTATAAACAAAAGTTGTAGGGGTGCACTTCGCCAAAAATTTATTATCGTGAAAATCAATCACACAAACCGGCAACGCCAACTATAAAAATCTACCGTTAATTTATTGGTAAAATCGGGTTTGAATGTCGGGACGCGTAATATTAATTCCGGCGGCACCGAGCAATTCAAATCCAGTCAAAAATCAACAATAACGGATGAATGTTACAACCGAAATCCCTCTAATTTATCAGCGTTAATCTGTGTTTGTCTGCCCTCATCTGCGGTAAAAGAAAAGAATGTATGAGCCGCAGATGACAAGGGATTGACGCAGATTCACGCAGAGGTCGAGAGATAGGAATAATTCCGATGCTAACAGATTTGAAATAAGTCGCGATCGAGAAAAATGTACGATCGCTATAACTATTTGACGATCGCCCATCAAGACACTCGCAGCCATCTCCCCCACTCCTAGGCAAGATGGCCCAAATCTCAACTATGCTAACGTAGGCAAGCAGCAATGCCTTGTCATGAAGGCGATTGACATACTTTAAAACAATTGATTTGATTAAGGAGCGGTGTATCCCCTATGGCAAACCTGATCGGCACAGACAGCAACGACTTTATTTTAGGAACTCCGCAGGGCGATCGAATTCGTGCTTTAGATGGCGATGACACGCTCCTGGGTGCGGGAGGAGATGACACCCTAGAGGGGGACGCGGGCAACGACCAACTGCTCGGAGGCGACGGAGCAGACTCGCTGTTTGGGGGCGAAGGAAATGACGAACTCATTGGCAACCAAGGCCGCGATTTTGCTTTAGGCGGAAACGGCGACGACTCAATTCTCGGCGGTTTGGGCAACGACGTCCTCGAAGGCAACGACGGGTTAGACACTGTATTCGGAGATGCCGGCGACGACGTGATTCGCGGCAACGCGGGCTTTGATGTGATTGCCGGCGGTACTGGCAATGACAGCCTGGTGGGGGGTGACGGCGACGATTCGGTGTTCGGGAATGCTGATGACGATTTTCTCTACGGAGATTCGGGGAATGATTCTCTCAACGGCGGTAGCGGCGGAGATCAACTGTTTGGCGGTGACGGCAACGACTATCTCCTCGGTGCCGACGGCGACGACACTTTGTATGGTAATGACGGCACTGATTCGCTCTTCGGTGACTCCGGCAACGACCAAATATTCGGGGGGAAGGCTGACGATACGGTTTTTGGTGGCAGCGGTTCCGATACGCTTCGCGGCGATTTAGGCGATGACTCGGTAATGGGAGATGAAGGCAACGACTTCCTCTTCGGTGGCAAAGGTAATGATGTTCTAGACGGCGGTTTTGGCGATGATTCCTTGGCCGGTGGTCTAGGTGACGATACAATTCTGGGCAGTTTCGGTAATGACAATTTATTTGGGGCAGAGGGTAATGATTCTCTGATTGGAGGTGAGGGTTCGGATACTCTGACTGGCGGTAGTGGCAGCGATGTCTTTGGATTGGGAGCGGGCCCGGGAAGTTTGGTTTTAATTACTGATTACAATGAGGCAGAGGATTTCTTTGGACTGCCGAACACTTTATCTTTCAGTCAACTGCAAGTGAGCCAAGGTAACGGCGCAAATCTCAGAGATACTGTAATTACGATCGACGGCAAGCTGTTAGCGATTTTGGTAGACACTCCATCGGCGCTGATTGATGCCAATGATTTTATCTCTGTGAGCGGGACGTTTAGCTCCAGGCCGACTTCGGAGACGACTCCGACTCCGGCGACGACTCCGACTCCGGCGACGACTCCGACTCCGGCGACAACTCCGACTCCGGCGACGACTCCGACTCCGGCGACGACTCCGACTCCGGCGACAACTCCGACTCCGGCAACGACTCCGACTCCGGCGACAACTCCGACTCCGGCGACGACTCCGACTCCGGCGACGACTCCGACTCCGGCGACGACTCCGACTGCTTCGAGGATTCCGACTGCGCCGACTATTACGGCACCTGATTCGATGGTGTCAATTAGTTCGATCGCCCCGACTCCTACTCCCGGGCTGTTGCCAATGCCTGGCCAGACGCAGATTTTTCCTTCGATGCTGCCGAGTCCGACACCCGTACCTCCTACACCTTTCGGGTTCTAGGGGCACGAGGGCAACTCAGTTATGAGTTTTGAGTTAATGTCAAACTCACCAACTCAAAACTCATAACTCATAACTGATCGCTTAGGCTATTTAAGGCCTTGCTCAGTCTCGGCCGAGTCGTTTTCAGACTCGGCCGCAGAATCTTCTAGGGGAGATAATTGTTTGCTGTACCCCAAGAGCGATCGAAGTTTCATGCGCTGGATGTAAGGCCAGCCGCCATTGGCTTCAATATTCCTGATCAGTTTGTACATTGCTTGGCGGTTGTCGGGAAAAGACGCTTGAAACAAACCGTCCCGAATTTCCTGGTGCGAAGCTTCCAAAGCTCGCAGCAAAGCCAAAAGCAGTACGCTGTCTCCCTGACAACTTTCGGCTAAAGTCCGAATCGCCTGTGTCAGCGATTGCAGTTGAGACTGCAACTTTTCTGACTCTAAATTTGTGCCGTTGTCCATACTGCTGCTTCCTTTGAAATCTACAAGGCGTTTTTCCGGGGCCACTGGTGTCAACCGACTAATCGAGCTAGTGGCGATCGGCATTCGGGGCTAGGAGCAACGTAACTTAAGTAGGTTGACCTAAGCAATATTAATTTGCAACTCAAGTCAGGAAAAGAGCACAACCCGTCGTACCATGTGTATTGGGCGACGATCCGAAAATTTTGAGAAATCCTAAGTCAAGGCTTAATTTCACCGCAGTAGCTAGCTCGACTGTTTGAGTCAAACTCGGTGATGGCTTTCGGATGGTTGCACGGGCCCGGCCTGCCCGCGAGCAATTGTATTTTGCTCGAAATAGGGCTTTTTCTTAATATAATCCGATGTTGGAGATTGAGGTTGGCAATGAAATATCGTGCTTTAATTGTTGCACTTTTAGCATTTTGCATGAGTGCGCTGGTTGCTTGTTCTTCGGCTCCTGATACAACGGTGGCGACTACCGAGTTACTCACCTACGACCAGATCAAAGGTACTGGATTGGCAAATAACTGCCCTAGTTTGGCAGAAACTTCTCGCGGATCTATCCCTATTGAAGCGGGCGCAACCTATAAACTGACTGGTATGTGTTTGCAGCCCACAACTTATTTTGTGAAGGAAGAACCAGCAAACAAACGCCAAGAGGCAGAATTTGTGCCTGGTAAAGTGCTGACTCGGTTCACGTCGAGCATTGACCAAGTTCAAGGTACGCTAGAAGTTGGTAAGGATGGGACTCTGACTTTTACAGAAGAAGATGGCTTGGACTTTCAAGCAATTACGATTCTGTTACCGGGCGGAGAGCAAGTACCTTTCTTGTTCACTATTAAAGAACTGGTAGCCAGTTCCGAGCCAGGAGTGGTTGCTATCAATACTTCCACCGATTTGCGAGGAAATTTTAACGTTCCTTCTTACCGCAGCGGTACCTTTTTAGACCCTAAAGCTCGCGGGGTAGCCTCTGGTTACGACCATGCTGTAGCGCTTCCGGCTACTGACAACTCCAAACTCAAACGCTCTAATGTGAAGTTGGCTGACACCAACACAAAGGCGGGCAAAATTTCTCTGCAAGTTGCAAAAGTCAACAGCGCCACTGGCGAAATAGGCGGGATTTTTGAAAGCTTGCAGACTTCTGATACTGATTTGGGAGCTAGACCTGCTTTGGATGTGAAAATTCGCGGTTTATTTTACGCTCGCATCGAGCCTTCTGTTTCGTAAAATTGGCTTTTTGGATCGATCCTCTGCGAGGGCTTCGCCAACGAACTAGAGCAGTTTTTTGGCCTCAAGCTACTGCTCGCTCTTCATTAGCCAACAGTCTTTAGCAAGATCGCTGAAGACTGTTGACTAATGAATAAATTTATGATTAAACTATGATTGAGTTGCAATTTATTAAGAGACGATTTTTAATTATTTAAAGTTTTGCTTTTAAACCGTTTTCAGCTTATAATGCGGTGTGAAAAAATTGCCGTTAAATTTGAATTCCTACCTTGGGATAATCAGTTCAAATCTCTGCGCCTTCCCAAAATCAAACTCGCGTGTTCGCTGTCACAACGATTAAGTGCTAGGATTACACCACCTATAAATATTTTTTGTTAAGCTAGATTAGAAACTAGATATAAAGCAACATCAGTCCTCTGCTCTACCAACCCTTATGCCGCCATGTCTACCACAGCCCCGAACGAGCTAAAAAACGAAAATTTGCAATTGTTGCGCGAGTACCAAGATTCTGGCTCGAATGAAGTCCGCAATCAGTTAGTTCAACTGAATATTGGACTGGTGAGAAAAGAAGTTTACCACTGGCTCAACCAGTGCGGTGAAAGCTACGACGATTTGCAGCAAGTCGGGTGTATAGGGTTGATTAGGGCGATCGAGCGATTCGATCTGTCGAGGGGACACGCTTTTAGTTCCTTTGCAATTCCCTACATTCGGGGCGAAATTCAACACTACTTGCGAGACAAAAGCCCTTCGGTGCGATTTCCCCGCCACTGGCAGTCCCTGGAACGCAAGTCTGTCGCAGCAATCAAGGATTTGCAGGTGCAGTTCAACCGCAAACCTACGGATGCAGAAGTAGCCGCAGTGCTTGAGGTTTCTGTTGAAGAATGGCGAGAAATTAAGTTGGCCCACCTCAACCGATCGCCTCTGAGTTTGGACGCGCCGATGCAGGATGAAGATGAGGGTGCGACAAGTCTGGGCGAATTGATGCCCGATAGCAAGTATCGGAGTTTTCAGTTGGCCCAAGAGGATCGAATTCGCGTACAGCAAGCTTTGGCGATGTTGGAACAACGGACTCGCGAGATATTGGAGTTTGTTTTTCTCTACGATTTGACTCAGAAGGAAACCGCCGAACGCTTGGGTATCAGTGCGGTAACAGTTTCTCGGCGAGTTAAGAAGGGACTCGATTTGCTCAAGGAAATTATGACGAAGCAGCTTTAGTCAGTAGTCAGTAGTCAGTTGTCAGTAGTTATTGGTTATTGGTTATTGGTTATTGGTTATTGGTTATTGGTTATTGGTTATTGGTTATTGGTT
>NZ_JAUBTN010000075.1:0-33079 GCF_036705055.1 Microcoleus sp. CZ3-B2
GCTTGGATGTCTCCGATCGACCAACCTCACGAAAACTTCATGTTCCCAGAAGAAGTTCTTCCTCGCGGTAACGCACTGTAATCAGCGCTAGTTATCAAAAAAGTCAACATTCTCAAAGGATTAAGATAAAGCAATTTAGGTTTTATCCTCAATGTTGAAAAAGCTCCCACCAATCGGTGGGAGCTTTTTTGTTTCGCTTTTTTTGTTTCAAAGCCGCGCATTTCCCGCTTGACACCAAACCCAACAGCCGAGCAATCCGTTCAATAGCTCGATCGTCCGCTAGCAACTCGAAGATCGAGCGAAAACCTCGCAGCAGCAGTAATTTGCCCAAAGCTGGCAAAAATATCAATTTGCATTCCCCCAGTTCTAATTCCTTGTGTTATTATAGTAATTGTGATAGCTGGAATGATACTCAGAACGCAGGTTCTTTCAGTAACGCTGGCAATAGCTAGCGCACAAATCCTGACACCAAATCTTGTATTTGGGTCAGGTGCGTTCAAATATAAACCATTTAGTAAAACTTGGAGGTGATGCCCATGATAGAAAGTAGTAAACGCATGGGTCATCAGATTGGAAACTACCGGCTGTGCGCCGGGGCCGCTCACTAGCAGTCAGCCGTCGTTTCCAACGGGAAACGAATTCCACGGGGAACCAGGCTGAGCTAGGGATTCTCCCGGCAGTCAGGTTCTAATCTGAAGACCCGCTAGACCGCTCTCATAAATAGTGTTACATCTTGAGTATTAAAACTTGAGCCTCAACACTATTTTTGAGAGCGGATAGTTTTTTGTAGGATTTTCCGCAGGTGGGCTGTGAATATGCCACACTCATCCCAAAATACCAAAAAAAATATGGCTGACCTACTTAACAAGACGGAAATTCAAGAGCGCGCTAGTCAATTGTCAGGCTGGACAGTTGAAGGCAAGCAACTGCAATGTACCCGTTTATTTAAAGATTTTATCGAAGCGATCGCCTTTGTGAATAAATTGGTCGCCCCCTCAGAAGCCGCAGGACATCACCCAGATATCAAAATCTCCTACAACAAAGTAACAGTTAATTTGACAACTCACGATGCCGGAGGGTTAACTGAAAAAGATTTTGCGCTAGCCCAAGAAATTTCTACGCTACATTAAAACAGTTCCGCTTTGTCCGACAGGAGCCGCTGCATCTAGCGACAGTCCACAATCGCCACAAGCTCGCCAATAAAAAAATCGACTCTGGGTTAAAATCGGGTGTGAGAAAGTCGAGATGCAAAAAGTCCAATGTATAAAAGGCTGTTCGCCATCCTCCGACCATGATCGTATTTGAAAAGCCAGAGTTATTGAACGAGTCTGCTGAAAGAACCGAGCTGATAGAAAAGCTTCTGGATATTGGCGCTGCTCTGTCGAGCGCTCAAGATTTAGGCGGTTTGTTAAATTTAATTTTATCCAAAAGTAGGGAAATTACCAGCAGCGATGCGGGCAGCGTTTACTTAGTAGACCGCAGCGACGAAAAACCTAAGCTGCTGTTCAAGGTAGCCCAAAACGCTTCTAAACCGAGCCTGTCGTTTAAAGAGTTTGCGCTGCCGCTGACAGACAAAAGTTTGGCAGGTTACGTAGCAATTACAGGTCAAAGTTTGAACCTGTCGGATGCCTACGACTTACCCCCAGCCGTACCTTACCAGCTAGATACCAGTTTTGACAGGGATATTAATTACCGTACTTGCTCGGTAATGGTGTTACCGATGCAAAACAGAGAAGGCGAGACAATCGGCATACTGCAACTGATCAATCGCAAAACAAAGGCAGATACGGTGCTGACAGCCGAGAATGCCTGGGAATCGACGCAGCAGTATTCTTTGTGGGAAGAAAGAATAATTCGATCGCTCGCATCTCAAGCAGCAATCTCGATCGAGCGCAATCATCTCCAAGAAAGTATAGAACATTTGTTCGAGGGCTTCGTCAAAGCCAGCGTGCAAGTCATAGAAGCCAGAGACCCCTGTACCTACGGCCATTCAGAACGAGTAGCAGCCCTGACAGTGCGCCTGTCAGAAGAAGTAAACGCCGTCAGCAACGGATGGCTGCGCTCCGTCTACTTTAACAACCGCCAAATTCAAGAAATTCGCTACGCAGCCCTGCTGCACGATTTTGGTAAAATCGGAGTGCCAGAAGCAGTTTTGACCAAACAGAAAAAGCTCTACCCCGCACAGCTAGAAATCATCCGCCACCGCTTTGGCTTAGCTCAGCGGACAATGGAAATGGAATGCGTCCAGTCTAAATATAAATATTTGCTAGAGCATTCAGCCTACCGAAAACATCCCAGCGAAGAGCCAGAGTGCGTTCAATGCCAGCAAATAGAAAAGCTAGACACTAAACTAGCAGAAGTAAAAACCAGATTGGCTCAATATTGGGAAATCCTGATCGAAGCCAACGAACCTCACATTTTGGCAGAAGAACCCTTAGCTCAACTGCGAGAAATTTCTGGGCAAACTTATAAAGATATCGACGGGGCAGTTAAACCCCTGCTGACTCCCGACGAGATCGTGCAATTGATGGTGTCGAGGGGCAACCTGACAGCGGAAGAACGATCGGCAATAGAATCTCACGTAACTCACACTTACGAATTTCTCAGCCAAATTCCGTGGACAAAAGATTTAAAAAATGTTCCCCAAATCGCCTACGGACACCATGAAAAACTCGACGGTACCGGCTATCCGCGAGGACTGAAAAACTCTGAAATCCCAATTCAGGCGCAATTAATGACGATCGCGGATATTTACGACGCCCTGACAGCGGGCGATCGTCCCTACAAACGAGCTCTGCAGACAGAGGCAGCGATGAAAATTTTGCGGCAAGAAGCAGCTCACAACAAAATCAACGCCGATTTGTTAGAATTGTTCGATTGCCGCCAAGTCTTTAGCGTCCTCGGACACAGCTTGGATGGTAAAGTCGCATCAGCCTAGACGACTAGGGCGTGCTGTGCTAAAAAAGTAGAGAGGCGATCGGGCTTTTGGATGCAAGCAGTCAAATCAATCGACAGCCTAAGTCTTGTCAGGTTTTGAGGCAGTCGATGGCAGGGTAAAAAATACGCCCTCAGCAGCAGCCGATCGCATCCATACACTCAGTCAGACCAAAAGAATCAAAAGAAAAAGTGAATTTTAGGTCTTTTTTTGCAGTATGCTAGTGGAGCAACTACTGACGGCATAGAAGACTAGAAAAGTTTCTCTGTAATCGGTGTGAGGATGAGAGTGAATATGTCGAAATTTTTGTGGAGTTACCTATTAATCAGCCCAGCAGTCTTAGGAGCTACCCTAGTAGTTTCTTCGAGCGCGATGGCAGCAAACGCTCAGCCCGGTGCTGATGCGCTCAAGCCTCAAGCTGCCAAAGCTGAAACTGCTGAAACCTCGGAAGCGAAAGTCAATGCTTTAGCAGCGGTTGACGAAACTACCGCAGCAGCCGATCGAATCGCAGAAAATTCCCCAGCCGCTGGCATAGAAACAGAGCCAGCGATTGCAGCTTCAGGCACGGCTGCAACAGAAAGCGCGATCGCCACAGCCAACACAGCCCCCGCAGCGGAAAATCCCGAAGCGGCAGCACCAAAACCTGCAACTGAATCTCTAGCAGCAGTTGAACCCACAGTCGCTCAACCGTTAGAAAATTCAGCGGCTGCGAAACTAGAAAATCCAGCCCCGACAGCTACGGCTATCCCAGAGATCCTCGGTGCAGTTCAATTAGAAACTACCGCCCCGGCAGCGGCAGCCCCGGCAGAACAAACAGCACAGGCTGAACCTGTAGCCCAAACTGTCGCACCACAAGCTCAAAACCCAGCCGCCACATTAGAGCAGCTCAATCAGTACAGCAGCGAAGGTGCAGCAGGTGGCGAAACTCAAGGTCAAGTCACCTCAGTATCTCAACTTTCTGACGTGCGGCCTACAGACTGGGCATTCCAAGCACTGCAATCCCTAGTCGAGCGCTACGGCTGTATTGCCGGGTATCCCGACGGCACCTTCCGCGGCAACCGGGCAATGACCCGCTACGAATTCGCAGCCGGTTTAAACGCTTGCTTAGACAAGGTTAGCGAGCTGATCAGAGCAGGCAGCGGCAACTTAGCTACGAAAGATGACTTGGCAGCCCTCCAACGGCTCCAAGAAGAATTTGCAGCAGAACTGGCAACCCTGCGCGGCCGCGTCGATGCTCTCGAAGCTCGGACATCCGAACTCGAAGCCAACCAATTCTCAACTACTACCAAACTGACTGGGGAAGCAATTTTTGCCCTCAGCGACGACTTTGGCGGCAACGATGGCTTGTTTGGCAGAGGCAATGACAGAATCATCGGCAAGGGTAACAATGAGACCGTCTTCCAACAGCGGGTACGTCTCAACTTAAATACCAGCTTTACCGGCAGAGACTTGTTACTTACCAGGCTTCAAGTCGGAAACGGTCAAAGATTTAACCTTGGGGCTACCAGCGAAGGCACTCAAACTTGGAACGTAGTTGGCAGAACCGACAACGTTGTTGCCCTAGACAGCTTGCTATACAAGTTTCCTGTAGGTCAAAACCTGAACGTTACCTTGGCAGCTAACGCTGGCGTTTGGGACGACATTATGCCGACTGTCAACCCTTACTTTGAAGACTATGACGGTGGCAACGGCTCCCTGAGCGCCTTCGGACAGCGCAACCCGATTTACCGCTTGGGTGGCGGTGCGGGTATCGGCTTTGACTATGCCTTCGGTGGCAGGGGCTTGCTGGGCGGCGTGTTCGGCCCGACTTCTCTGTCCTTCGGCTATTTGGCCTCAAGTGCAGCCAGTCCTGCTAAGGGTTCAGGCTTGTTCAACGGCGACTACGCCGCGATGGGACAGTTGACTTTTACCCCCGGACGCAACTTGCAAGTTGCTTTCAACTACAACCACGGTTACTTTAGCCGAGGTAACTTCGGGTTTGACAATGCTTTGGGAAGCGGCCCCGATAATCTCGGCGGTTTCACTGGTACCGGTGTGGCTAATTCCCTCAACGGTTTGAGTGACGGCTTCCCCGGTTTCCGGGCTCGCAAAGTGGTCAGCAACTCCTACGGCGCTCAGGCTTCTTTCCGTCTCAGCCCGAGATTTATAATTGGCGGCTGGGGTGGTTTAACGAATGCTCGCATTCTCGGCATCGGCGATGCGAAAATTTGGAACTACGCTGTCACCTTGGCTTTGCCTGATTTAGGAAAAGAAGGCAACTTGCTGGGCTTTGTGGTAGGTCGCGAGCCTTACTTGGATAAACTTGATGCTCCCGGCAATTTGGATAACTTCAAAAACGATACTTCGTGGCACTTTGAAGGTTTCTACAAGTTCAAGGTTTCGGATAACATTGCTGTGACTCCGGGCGTAATTTGGATTACTAACCCCAATCAAAACAATCGCAACGATGACATCATTATTGGTACTCTGAGAACTACTTTTACGTTCTAAGAGCCGATTAGAGGAGGCAGGACGGGTCATACCATCTCTGCAACTCTAGCCAAATTTAGCCCTGCTTATTGCAGGGCTTTTTTGTGAGGTGGACGAATAAGGAAATTAATCCCTTCAAAAAACTTGCGAGAAGCCCCTATTTTGCAGAGGGCTAAACGTTAAAGGTGACACCTTCTTCACCTGACTCCAAAACCCGAAAGTCTAATTGCTCAAAGAAGCGATCGCGCGATCGCATCTTATACATCTTATTTAAAAGCTTTTTTCCCCACCTTCCTCTTCCACCAGCACCCCAAGCCAAAAGCTAAACCAACACCTGCGATCGTACTAGGTTCCGGCACAGTTTCAGACTCAGACTCGTACTCATAGGTGAAAGTAAGTGTTGAATCAGCCGCGACTGTGCCCGCGTAAGTTCCAGTTCCAGGCGTTCCTAAAACTTTAACAGTACCCATTGCCGCAATACTAGCAGCAATTAAATCCCCCGCACATCCACTAAACATATTTAGAGACTGCGGCGAACTGTAACTCCTTGAAACAATACCACTCGCACTCCCACCTCTAGCCCCCGCAGCCCCCGATTCAATACTCATGGACGGCGGATTTGCAAACAAACTCAAAACCAAATTGGGGTCAGCTTTTAAACTCGGTAAATTCACAGCAATCTGAGCATTCGTTACCGCAGTACCAGTAAAATTGCTAGCAGGAACAATACCGATCTCGCTGTTAACCGTTGACTGAACTGTAACATAAGCCTTTAACAGCGTCCCCAACAGCGAATTAAACTTAGGAAACACCCCATTCAGCGTACTATTAACTGGCTGCTGCTTCAAGTTTACCGTATAAGTTTGCGTGAGAACAGCAGCTTGTACAGGAATTGCCAACTCATTGAAAGCCAAGCTAAGAGCCCCAGAAACAACCGCCATTCCTAACTTTTGATATCCGTTCATTGCGACACACTCCTAAATAATCACTCATCTTTCCAATCCGTAAGTCCTGTTTAACTGCCAAACAGTAGGTAAAACTTAGAAAAATCGATAAACATCGGCATATTTTTTAACGTCCAATGAACAACAATAGAGAAAAGATAACTTAAAACCCAGACCGTATAAGCTATGCAAAAAGGAGCATAAGCAGCCAAAGTCCAGCAGTCTGAAGGCTCTTCCCAAATCTGTTCTCGCCGCAGCAAACGAGCGTAAAATTGAAAAGACCTCGATCGCAAATTGTTAATCCCAGTCAAAGCAACTAGCAAATAATAGCCATCAAACTTATTCAAAGGGTTGAGGTTAAAAACTACAGTTACAAGCGTAGCTACCATCAGCAAATAGCTAGCAAAATGCCAACCAGGGTTAGGCTTAGACAAAACCCAAACCCAAACCGAAAAAGCCCAGATAGCCACCTGCACCAACACGCCTGCTGCTACTACAAAAACGCGCTGCTTCCGCCTCACTAAACTGTACTGATCTGTGGTATCTGTATAGCAGCCCGGTATCAAGCACAAAAACAGCAGCCCCATTTCTGGGACAACACCGCCGTAATGCTTCAAAGTAAAAGCGTGACCTAATTCGTGCAGACCAACTACTAGCATAATCAGTAGCACAAATGTTACCAGAGTTGTAAATTCCCCTGTTGCCCAAACCTGTTGATTGGAAGCAGAAACCTCGTCACCCAAAGCCAGCCATACAGCCAGAGAAGCACCGATTAAAACACACAGAAAAAAGCTCAATTGCCACGTCCAAATCCAGCGGAGTTTAGCTGTGTGTTTGGTTAGCCAAGCATCGGGATTGAACAGGGGAATTTGGAAAGACAATAATTGCTGAATGTTGAATCTGTTTGGGGGTGGTTTTTGAGGTTGGGTGCCCTCTAACATTCCCGTTTCTGCTAGCATCCGCAGCAAGTATTGCAAATCCTCCAAAGTAATGTCATATTCCGATGCGATATCGCCGATCGGCTGGAAGCCAAACTGTGACACTACCTCTTTGTCAGAAATGTCAACTTGCAAGCAAGTTACGCCTTCGGAGTTGCGGAGTATCCAATAGCCGTCTGGGTGCGGTATCCACTGTACCGTTGATTTGAGTTTTGGGCCAGAAAAAATTGTTCGAGAATCTTCACTCGGATTTTGAGATATAGATTTCTCCTTTTCCCTAGTTAAGTCGGGGCACAATTTTTCTTGACTTTCTATGCGTGCAAATTTTTCACCATTTTGGATGATGTTGGGAGTTATAAATTGTAGGCTGCACAGAAAAACATTGGCAATGTCAGCAATTTGTATTTTGCTATACATAGAACCGACTTTGTATTGATTAATACCCAAAGCAAGATTGTGTTTACAACTTGCGATCGCTGCATGATTTATATGGCACTGTTTAATTAGCTAATTTGCAAATTTACGTAGTTAACTAATATACTCAATTAACTGCCTGGGTTTTCAAGGTCACTACTAAACGGGGGCTTAAGTGTATGGGTTGGCATTCAAAAGGCTTTCAAGTCCGCAAGAATAAAGGGGTTGAGAATTCTCCCCCAAAAACTCCTCGCCCGCAAAAGACATTCATCCTGGAACGAATTATCACCCCCAGCGCCCTAGTCCCCGGTGGCGTGCATGACTCTGACGCGCTGCACCAACTCCTCAACTCTCTATCGCTGCTCAGTTTTGACTTTTCAGACTGGGCAAAAAAAATTAATGACGAGGTGGCGCTTACACCTTTACAGCCAAAACAGCATCAGGTAATAACGAAGCAGGTTCAGCGAATCAATACACCTTCAGCATCGCCAATTCCGAACTCAATTCCACAGATTCAGACACCGTACTCGTTGGAATTTCAGTAGAATCAAAAGACAATCAAAAACTCCCCGAACTACCCGAAATAGATAAACTCACACCAATTTCCACATCAACCAACACAAACAGTAACTACTCCCTATTTTCCATCAATCGTTCTGGCTTAAACCTACTGAATATCAACAGCGCATCGAGGGTTGCATACACTCTAAAACTGAACGTAGCAGGCGACATCAACAGCGACGGCCGAATTGATACAACAGACAGACAACTCCTAAATAACGCTCTAGGCCTCACAGCAACAGACCCCGGTTATACAATTGACCTCGACATCAACCGCGATGGAATCATCAACTCAGTAGACCAAACTCTCCTCAACAGCAACTTCGGCTTCATTGCCAATAAGCCGCCTGTCACCTCGCCATTTTCAACCAGTACCCACGCAGAATTGGAGACAATCATACCCTTAATCGGTAAAGCAACAGACCCCGAAGGCGACTCCATCTCCTACAACGCACTCAATCCAGTTAACGGTACGGTGCTGTTCGATTCTATTACTAAAACCGCTACCTTCAAACCCGCACCAGGATTCTCAGGTATTGCCAGCTTTGAATTGGCGGCCAGCGACGGCTATAACTGGGGAGTACCAGCCAAAGTAACAGTTAACGTCAGCGGAGCCCCGCTACTTTCCTTAGACTTCGCCAATCGCAACCCTCAGCTTGATGCTGGAGACAGTACAGAATTGATAGTGCTAGGCGACTTTGCCGACCAAAAAGGTGTAGTGCTGCCAGATTCTTACTTAACATACACTTCGTTAAATCCAGGTGTAGCACCCATTGACGCTTTCGGGAAAGTGACAGGTTTAGCTGACGGAACTTCAATTTTTAGCGCCTCTCACAACAACATTCAAGCCGTGACTGCGGCGCGAGTAGGCGAACTGCCAATTCCTGCCAGCGATGACGAGTGGAATGCGCTACTGGCAGAGATTTACGGTTTGGATGTTTACCCGCAAGCAGTAACATTAACAACAGGAGTAAAGCGCTCATTACTGGTAGGAATTGAAGGTCTTACTGACTCTCCAGACCTGAAATTTGGCTCTACTGGCACTCGCTACTTCGTCAGCAACCCCAATGTATTGCAAGTGAATTCAGACGGCGTAATTACTGCTGTAGGTGAAGGAATTGCCAGCGTCACCGTCATTGACGGAGCAGCAGAAAAGGTAGTTCCAGTGCGGGTAAAAACGCCTTTGATGGGCCCTGCTATTTTGGGAGTTGATGGCGGAGTAGTGCAAAGCAGCGACGGCTCAACAGTAATGGTAGCTCCTACTGCTTTAAAGCAAGATACAACTGTTAGCATCACGTCGTTAAGCAGCGCTTCACTGCCACTACCATTCCCCGACAGCATGGAATTTGCGGGGGGATTTAATTTGGACTTGGGGAACACCCCCTTGAATATACCCGTCCAATTGGCAATTCCCGCCCCAGTTTGTACCAATCGGCACCGAAGTTTTATTTATGCGGAAGGGGTCGCTACCGGACGCTGCTGATAGCTGGAACGATACTTGGCTGATACAAGAATCAGGAGTAGTAGGTGCAGACGGCTTCATTCGTACCACTTCGCCACCTTTTCCAGGAGTTACTGAAAGCGGTACTTATACAATTGGATTATTGCCCGCAGGAATGCCATCAGTCAGTTCAATTGTTAAGGCAGGCACAAAGGCTAATTCTGGACTCATCAACCTTTCGAGTAACCTCAACTTTGAGAATAGCTATTTAGGAGCACAAACGGGTGGAATTGGTGCAGTCTCCGCCACAGAAAATCAATTCGAGGCGACAACATCACTATTAGCTTACTTGGCGCAATCTTCAAACAAGCCACTATCAGTAATCGGAATTCCCAAAGTTGGGGAAACTGTCGTCACTACGGCTCAGGTACAACTGAATACACAAGGAGTTCCTACAATTTCGGCAGTTCTCAATGGGCCGGATACTGGGCTAGCAGTTCCCCTAGAACCGCCGTCGCTGGAGTCGGCCCAACTGGAGTTCTCCAACAGCGAGCCTGTGATATTCTTGACAGGCAGCAATTTCCTCAATGGACTCAACGGCAATCTGGGCGCGAGTTTCGGGGATTTGAATGTTGACTTTAAGGTGTCCGGTAAGAGTTACTCTGGCATTGTTGTGCCGGGACTCAGTAGTTCGCTGGGAGAAAACCGCTATAAAGTGGCGGTCAAAGCTCCGATTAGCGTACCACTGGGCGAGTCGGAAATTGTACTGTCGCGGCAGCAGAAAGAGCGTTTTGGTCCAGGCCCTCTTGATTCTGATGTGGTCAAGCGTTCGAGTTTTGAAGACCTTCAGTTAGAGCCTGTATTTTCAGATTTGATACTGGTAGCACAGCGGAGTGCTGACAAAATTAGGGTAATTGACGCTCTGAGTTCAGTTCAGAGTCCGCCGAACCCGCAACAGAAGCCTCCCAAGGATTTATCGGTGGGGACATCAAGCGTCACAGACCGTCCGGGACAGTTAGCTGTCACCAGTAATGCGACTCGCGCTTATGTACCTTTGGAGAGGACGGGGCGGGTGGCTGTGGTTGATTTGCTGGCGCGACGGGAGGTGGATGCTGATGCTTCGACAGCAGATGTCGATGATATTAATTTGCCCAGTGGTGCGTCTCCTGGGGCGATATCTATTGACCGCTGGAATAATTATGCTTACATCGCGGACTCGGGGCGGGGAAGCATCTATGTTCTGGATGTCAATCCTGACTCGGCTAGCTATAACCAAGTTGTCCAGACTATCTCAGTTGATGCGAAGTCAGGGCTACGCCAGATTGCTATTAGCAGTGACGGGCGCAAGCTGTTCGCTACTGCGGCTGATGGTTATATTTACGCTGTGAATATTGACCCAGAAGACCAGCCTAGGGTGCCGAATTCTAATCCTCGGAAGTGGTGGGAGCAAATTGGAAAGGTTTTGACTCCTACAGGGGCTTGGGGGTTGGCTGCAACTCCTGACCCGCTCAAAATGGTTTTTACCAATGGTAACCCGAACACAGACGGAAGCGGTTTTGGGGTGCTGACGGTGAGTGATAACCCTCTCAATTTGGCTCCCACAACTCTCTACACGAATTTAACCCTGACTGATAATAACAATGTCTTTGAGGTGAATGAGGGGGTGGCTGTAACGGTGACGGCTGATGGAAAGTATGCGTTTGTGGCGGGTCGTAACAGTAAAAAAATCCTTGAACTTGATGCCAATCCGCTGGCGGGGGGAAATATTGGGATTATTAAAGATCCGTTGGGGCCAAATCCGAAATTAGTTGCTGCTACTGAACCGGTGCCGGGGAGTTTAACTAATAATGTGGCTCTTTCTGGTGATGGGAAGTATCTGATTGGTTCTTATCCTACTCTCAGTGGTGGTGGAAATGCTTACGTCTTTGATGTGGAGGAAATTATTAAGACTGTTGAAAATCCTGCTTACGCTTTGACAACGCGGGCTGTTGAGAAGTTTAATCCGAATATCATACCAACAGGTGCTATTCCGGCTGTGATTGCGATCGGTGGTAATCCTTTGGGGTTGATTGCTGCTGCTCCCGATGATCCATGCTTAACACTCATAGAGAAAATTATAGCTCTTGGTAAAGAGTTGAAAAAACGCTTCGACGATCTGCGCTTAGACGATCAGGATCTTTTTAATCGGCGTTATGAAATTACCGATCCTCCAGTCCCGCGAATTCCTCCCTTATCAGGTCGCCGGACTACAGTGACTGGCGACCCGGGTTCTTGGAAGGGACATATAAAGAAGTACAATGAAGTGAAAGATGATTTAAAAAAATTGCTCAAGGAACGTGAAGAAATGGACAATTGTGATGATTATGATCCGGATGGATACGGCGGGTCTACAATGCAGGATGCCTATGACCAAGCTTTGGAGTATAGTCAAAAACAACCTCCTGAAGAGCCAGATATCAGAAACCGAAGTACCTTACTGGCACGGGCAAATGAGCTTGGCGCACAGGTAAGAGACGGTGCTTTATGGGTAGCAGCGGGGGTAGGCGGAGCTGTTCTGATCGCACTGGAAGTAATTGCAAGGCTTCTAGGGTTAGACTTACGTTTTAGGCCTTGATAGACACGATCATTTATGACAAAACAAAACTGTTTGGAACTTGATTTTTCTTGGAAAGATGGGGAAAGCTCGGAGTATTTGGAAGCTTTGTCTTTACCCACTTTACCGTGGGCGGCTCCTTTCCTACCGTTGCTGGGATTGCCAAATGCTCTATTAGAGCAACCATCTATATGGGAGTCAATTTATACCCAGGCTTTTATTGAGCATAAGACTCGCTATCGTATGAGGGATTGGACAGGCACACATGGGGAGCGAGGCGAGCTTGTACGGCAGGTAATTGTGAAGGCGTTGCCCCTGCTAGCACAGCAGATGGGACGGAATGTGGCAATTGATTTAGAGAAATGGGTCAGGTTTCACTTCTTCTGTCTTGAAGCCAAAAGAGCGATGAGAGAGTGGGAAAGAACTCTTCGGATTGCCTATTTTTCGCCAAATTCCCGTAAGTATCAGAGAAAAATTCCTCCACCCGCCGTCTTAGTGCCGATATTGCCAGAAATTCAGGAATTGGTGGATTTAGATCGCAGAACCGAGATCAATCATGCTTTGGAGCGTGTTGCCCCACCACCTCCATACGAGCAGATTCCCTACGAATATATGGAACATTGTTATGAAATGACCATGATTTCGGTGGTACTCGATCAAGCGCTGACTTTGAAAGCTTTGCAAACAATTGCCTCTAGACTCAATGACACGGAACGTTCAGAAGTGGTAACGTGGGCGCAGGCTCAAGCTCTGATTATGTATAGAGATGGTAAGCCAGAGAATCTGTGTGGAGATAAGTATTTGCAAGTTGAACTTCCCTGCTTTGATGTTCCATCATTACTTGATTTTTCTACTTTAGATGAGAGTGCTTGACGGAAGCCACCACGAGGATAAGGCCGTAGATTAACGATCGCTACTTAATATAATGTGCAGTCAATCAACTAAAATAATTAGCGATCGCATCTCATTTTACTCATCATTAGAGGTAAACAGAACCATGAGTAAGGAACGCGCGTTGGAATCTTTAATAAAGGAAACTAATGCGAATTTCATTCGATCTTGATGATACCCTTATTTGCGGGGAACAGGTTCCATGTGAACCCAATCGGATACCATTTTTTTTTCAATCCGTGGATTAATGAACCGTTGCGGCTAGGGTCATGCAAATTGATGAAAGAATTGAAGCAATACGGGTGTGAAATATGGATTTACACATCTTCGTATCGTTCCCCTTGTTTGATCCGCTTGTGGTTGCGTTGTTATGGCATTCATGTAGCAGGGGTTATTAATCAGACTGTCCATAATGCCTATCTACGTCGCTATTCAGGCTACGATCGACCAAGTAAGAACCCTAAAGCCTTTGGTATCGATCTGCATATAGACGATTCTGAAGGAGTAAGATTGGAAGGGAAAAAGTATGGTTTTGAAGTTGTGGTGATTTCCCCAGAAGATCGCAATTGGAATCTAGAAGTTCTTGAAGCTGTTGTGCGTCAGTTGAATCCCTGAGATGCCTATCAAATTTACGAATAAAATTTTTAGTCAGGAGATTATTACTACGAATAAAACTTTTAGTCAGGAAATTATTACTCTGCTGTTAAAAGGGGGTAGCAGGAGCTGTTACGATCGCATTGGAAGTAATTGCAAAGCTGCTGGGGTTAGTATTGCGTGATGTCTTTATAGACACTATTATTTATGACAAAACAGAACAGTTTGGAACTTGATTTTTCTTGGAAATATGGGGAAAGCGGAGAATATTTTAAGGTTTTGTCTTTACCAACTCTACCTTGGGCTGCTCCTTTTCTACCGCTGGTGGGATTGCCAAATGCCCTACTAGAGCAACCGTCTATCTGGGAGTCCATTTATACCCAGGCTGTTATTGAGGATGAGACTCACAATCGCATGAGGGATTGGACAGGAAGTCCAGACGGGGAGAGGGGCGAACTGGTACGGCAGGTAGTCACGAAGGCGTTGTCGCTGCTAGCACAGCAGATGGGACGGAATGTGGCAATTGATTTAGAGAAATGGGTCAGGTTTCACTTCTTCTGTCCTGAAGCCGAAAAAGCGATGACAGTGTGGGGAATTACTCTTAGGTATGCCTATATTTCGCCAAATTCCCGTCGATATCATAGAAAAGTTCCTCCACCCGCCCTCTTAGTGCCAATATTACCAGAGATTGCTGAACTGGTAAATTTCGCTCGCAGAACCGAGATTAAAGACGCTTTGAAGCGTGTCGCTCCGCCCCCCCCATACGAGCAGATTCCATACGAATATATGGAGCATTGTTATGAAGAGTTGATGCTATCTCAGGTAATCGATCGATCGCTGACGTTGAAAGCTTTGCAAACAATTGCTTCTAAACTCAATGACACGGAACGTTCAGAAGTGGCGATGTGGGCGGAGATTCAAGCTCGGACTATGAGTAGATATGGTAAGCCAGAGAATCTGTGTGGAGATAAGTATTTGCAAGTTGAACTTCCCTGCTTTGATGTTCCATCATTACTTGACTTTTCTACTGTAGATGAGAGTGCTTGACGGAAGCCACCACTCCTGATAAGACTGTGGATTAATGAGCGATACATACGATCGCCCTGCGAGCCTCTTTTGCAATGAATTTATGAAAGTCAGTAAACTCCAGTGGAGAACCGGGGTATAATCAAAAGTGAGGAGTGAGAATTTGGAACTCAAAATTGAGAATGATTCTAAAATCTGACTTCGGAGTTGAGAATTCTGGAACTTTCAAGTGCAATTATGGTAGAACTCTCGTGTAAAAGCGAATACGCAATCTTGGCTTTGCTGGAACTGGCTGATTGCTACTCAGAAGGCGAGCCTCTGCAAATTCGCCAGATAGCGGCTCAGCAAAATATTCCCGATCGATATTTAGAACAGTTACTGGCTACAATGAGACGCTGCGGGCTGATTCGCAGCCAGCGAGGAGCTAAGGGCGGTTATATCTTGGCCAGGGAACCGTGGAAAATTACATTGCTGGAAATTATTAACTGTCTCGAAGGCTCAGAATTAGATCGCTCCCAAAAAGACTCGCCGGCTCAAACGGTAGAAAGTGCTGTAATTTGGGAAGTTTGGCAAGAAGCGCGATCGACTGCCAACTCGGTTTTGCAAAAATATACGCTACAGGATCTGTGCGAAAAGCGCAATGGCAGGCGACAGCTCGATATCATGTATTACATCTAGTTACTATTGCCAACGAGCAATTAACAATTTACTCTCAACAAACAGACAAAGATTATGCGTATTGCTGGCGACATTACAGAATTGGTCGGACACACACCCCTGGTGCAACTCAACCGCATTCCCCAAGCCGAAGGCTGCTTGGCTCGAATCGTGGTCAAACTCGAAGGCATGAATCCGGCAGCATCGGTAAAAGACCGGATTGGTGTGAATATGGTCAATCAAGCCGAGGCCGAAGGGCTGATTACTCCAGGAAAAACGGTTTTAGTGGAACCGACTTCTGGCAATACCGGAATTGCTTTGGCAATGGTGGCGGCGGCGAAGGGCTACCAGTTGATTTTGACAATGCCCGATACGATGAGTACGGAACGCCGATCGATGCTGCGAGCTTACGGAGCCCAACTAGAACTGACTCCCGGCATTGAGGGCATGAGCGGCTGCATCCGCCGCGCTCAAGAGATTGTGGACCAAACTCCCGATGCGTATATGTTGCAGCAGTTTCGGAATCCAGCCAACCCGGAGATTCACCGTTCGACAACGGCTGAGGAAATTTGGGCAGATACCGACGGTGAGGTGGATTTCCTGATTTCTGGAGTCGGCACTGGCGGCACGATTACGGGTGTTGCAGAGCTACTGAAGTCGCGGAAACCCGAGTTTAAGGCGATCGCCGTTGAGCCGGCCAACAGTCAGGTACTGTCGGGCGGAAAGCCCGGGCCTCACAAAATTCAAGGTATTGGTGCGGGTTTTGTGCCGCCGGTGCTGAATGTGGAGGCGATCGACGAGGTGATAATTGTTACCGATGACGAGGCGATCGCCTACGGGCGTCGCCTAGCTAGAGAAGAAGGACTTTTGTCGGGTATTTCCAGCGGTGCGGCACTCTGTGCGGCCTTAAAAGTCGGCAAGCGTCCAGAAAATGCCGGGAAATTGATCGTGATGATTCAGCCTAGCTTTGGCGAACGCTATCTGAGCACTCCCTTGTTCCAAGATCCAGAACTCAATCTAGCGGTGGCTGTCAACTAAATCAGCTTCCGGCGCAAGTCGCAGCAACTTTTAGCAGGGCGTAGAGTTTACGCCCTGCTGTTGTTTGTAGTGAGGAATGCAAGTCCTGATTAATATCAAATTTGCGGAAAGAATATTGTCGGCGATCGCAATTGTGCCAGCCAGAGGAATGCAAGTCCTGTTTAACTCAAATCCGTCAAGAGAAGACCAAAGTCGGATGCTGCGAACTTTTTCAAGACTCAATATTTTTATAAAATCGATTTATAATAATTTGAAAACAAAAGTTTTTTACCGACAACTTTTGACATTTATATCAAATAAATAACTAATACTCTAGCAAAAAATGATATTTTTGTCAAGCACTTTTTCGCAGATTATCTAGATTTCAAGGAAATAAGAGCGTGTCTTCCGTTAGCAATCACTACAAAACCCTAAAAATTAGCCCAACAGCAACACAAGCCGAGATTAAACAAGCATACCGCCGTTTAGTCAAATTATTTCATCCAGACAGCCAGAGTAAAATAGCCGGTCACGAAGAAATTATCCGCCTCAATGCAGCCTATGAAATATTAGGAGATGCCAAGCAAAGACAATCCTACGATCGCCAAATTTCCCCAGAAAGCGAAGAATTGCGATCGCCCAGCACGTCCAACTTCAGCCGCCAGCGACAACAAACAGCGCGGGATGCCGACGAACAAATGGAACAGTGGCTGATTAAAGTATATAAACCAGTCAATAGAATGCTCAACAACATTTTGAAGCCGCTGAAAAAGGAAATAAACGAATTGTCAGCAGATCCGTTCGATGACGAACTGATAGAAAAGTTTCAAGCCTATATCGATACCAGTCGCGAATTTCTTGAAAAAGCTCATAACAGTCTTAGATCGATGCCCAATCCATCTAATCTAGCCGGAGTAGCAGCCCATCTTTACTATTGTATCAATCAAGTCGGCGATGGCATAGAAGAATTGCATTTATTTACCCTCAATTATGACTATCGCCACTTACACACAGGTCAAGAACTGTTTAGAATTGCCTCTAAACTACGACGGGAAGCACAGGATGAATTAAAAATGAGAACTTAGTTAGTTGAAGGAGAATGGGAGAGGGGGAGAATGGGAGAGGGAGAGGGGGAGAGGGGGAGAGGGGGAGAATGGGAGAATGGGAGAGGGGGAGAGGGGGAGAGGGGGAGAATGGGAGAGGATTGCCCAATTACCAATTACTAATTACCAATTACCAATTACCAATTACCAATCCCTCCGCTTCGCGCTCGCCCAATTCCCAATTCCCAATCCCTCCGCTTCGCGCTCGCCCAATTCCCAATTCCCAATCCCTCCGCTTCGCGCTCGCCCAATTCCCAATCCCTCCGCTTCGCGCTCGCCCAATTCCCAATGACTAATGACTAATGACTAATGACTAATGACTAATGACTAATGACTAATGACTACTAAATCCCAAAAAGAACTTGAATTCGTTTCCTAATTTTAATAAAAGGAGCTTGTTCTAGAGAATCACCATATAACAATCCTAAATCTCTCAAAGCTTGCTGGCGTTCCGACAACTTTCGAGCAATCTGATCTGCTAAATTCGGCTGTTCAATTAAAAGTTTTTGCAAGTCGTGGCGTTCCACCACAAACAAAATTGAATCTTCGCTAGTTTTAACAGTCGCCGTTCTCGGAGTTCCCAACAGCAAAGAAATTTCCCCAAAAAACTCGCCCTCGTGAAGCGTCGCAATATACTGATCTGTTTTTTGAGAAATAACTTCTACAGCCCCGGAAAGAATAATATAAAAAGAATCGCCAGGGGCATTTTCTTTACAGACAATCTGTCCCGCTGGAAACATTTGTCGGTAGCCATATTCAATTAACTGTCGCAGTTCTAAATCCGTACACTGTTCAAAATAAGTAACTCGCCGCAACAAGTCTCGCAGAGTCCAATTATTAGGTGCTTTACCAGGGGTGATATGTTCAGAAATGCTGGAATTAGATTTGAGTTCGGCTAAATTTTTAGTATTTTGCGGAACAACTTTTCCATTGGAATGATCGTCTTTGTTGTGGTGAAAAGCTTGAGTTAACTCCTGGGGGTTTCGCAGCCATAAATCGTGCTGGGGAAAGGGAATTTCGATATTTCGGTGGCGCAATTCGTAATCTATTAAAAAATTGATTGCACTTATAATGGCATCGCTTTCCTGTGGCTGATCGATCCAAACTAAAAGTTCAAAATTTAAAGCATTGTCTCCAAAACCGCTAAACCATACTTTAGGAGAAGGATGGGACAAGACATTCGATGCCATCCGCGCCGCAACTAATAGCGCTTCAGTAACTATTACTGGGTCAGTGCCGTAAGCAACGCCGACGGGGATGTGAAGGCGGCATTTTGGGTCTCTGTAACTCCAGTTAATAATGTTAGTTTCGACAAACCTGATGTTTGGTATTATTACAAATAATCCATCAATTGTTTTGATAATTGTGGAGCGGATAGAAATATTTTCTACTGTTCCTAATAGGCGGTCAATTTCAATAAAGTCTCCGACTCTAATTTGCTGCTCGAATAGCAGGGTGAGACCGCTAATAAAATTGCTGGCAAGATTTTGCAACCCGAAGCCGAAACCAATGCCCACTACGCCAGCTAAGACGGTGAGAGAAGTGAGGTTGATGCCGGCAGCTTGCAGGACGAAAATACAGCCGAGAGTTGCTAAAATATAGCTAATGATGGTGGCAATTGATTCTCGGCTGCCACGATCAAATCTCATCCGAACTAGGAGGCTGCGCTTGATTCCTTCGCTGACGATCCGAGCTACAATGAAGGCAAATATAGCTAAGATTATTATTTTGACGATCGCACTAACGGACAGATGAGTGTCGCCGATATAAAATAGCGGAGTGCCCATCGCAGCGGATAAATGTTGAAAAAAGCGATCGGCTCGTACAGTAATCCAATTCATGAAGATTTCGTCATTCGTAATTAGTTTTACTCGCAACTGAACCGGAAACTGCTAACTATTGCAGAGCTTAGGCGAAAAACTATAACTGGGGAGTTCCCTGTGTTGCAAAAAGTACGCGCCGCGCAGCTATCCCTCGCGGGGCCAATCGAAAATGGGATAACCCATCCGTTAGCAACGGATGAGGAGAAACTGTTTTGTAGCAGTAGCAGTATTTTCTGTATTTTCTGCCCGATATCTGTGTTGTGGCGCACAATAGGCCATGCTACTCTCGCGGCGACTGGTTGGCAATATCTCGAAAATTGGTATAAATTCAAGTAAAGCACCCTCAAGTAATCGAAAAATTCCCGTAAAAATTAGTTTATCCTTAAGAAGTCAGTTCTTTACAGAACTTAACAAGCTTATCCTAATTGACTTTTATGCAGTGCATCATCAATCGTCGAGCACAGTTTTCGGCGAGTCATCGTTACTGGCTACCGGAGTTGAGCGAAGCCGAGAACTTTGAGCGGTTTGGCCCAACAGCCCGCGCACCGGGACACGGACACAATTACGTTCTTTACGTTTCCATGATAGGAAAACTCGACGAGTACGGCATGGTGCTCAACCTGTCTGATGTCAAACACGTCATCAAGCGGGAAGTTACCAAGGATCTCGATTTTTCCTACCTTAACGAAGCGTGGCCGGAATTTGAGCAGACTCTGCCAACTACCGAAAACATAGCACGGCAAATTTGGCTGCGGCTAGCTCCTCATTTGCCTGTGAACAAAATTCAATTGTTTGAACACCCGGAACTTTGGGCTGAATATTTAGGAAACGGCATGGAAGCTTATCTAACTCTGTCAACTCATTTTAGCGCCGCCCATCGGTTGGCTCGTCCCGATTTGAGCTTTGAAGAAAACTCGGAAATTTATGGCAAATGTGCTCGTCCTAACGGTCACGGTCACAACTATCATTTAGAAGTGACTGTGAAAGGGGAAATTGATCCGCGCACTGGCATGATTGCTGATTTGGGAGCTTTGCAAAAAGCTATTGACGATTATGTTGTGGAACCGTTCGATCATACTTTTTTAAATAAGGATATTGCTTATTTTGAGAAGGTTGTGCCGACGGCGGAAAATATTGCGGTTCGGATCGGGCAATTGTTGCGATCGCCCGTGAGGGAATTGGGCGCAGAGTTGCACAAGATTAAGCTGATTGAAAGTCCGAATAATAGCTGCGAAATTTTCGGTGCAGATTTAGATGCAGCGGATGTCGCGCGCCAGCAACCGTCAGCGGTTTTAGCTGGGGTTTAGAGTTAAAAATCGGTTTTTTTGGGGCGGTTTCACCCGGATTTGCGGCTAATTGTGCAGATTGGTGAAGCCGCCCCAACGATTAAATTGGACGATCGCATTTTTGGCAATTTACCGACAATTCAGGCGATCGAAGTTGCTTGGGGCGGGACAGGTTTATGGATATTTTGGTTAGGAAGTTAAGATTTTGGGAAGGGGCGCAGAAAAGGCTGTTGATGATTCCGAAGGCGATTTCAGCCGGATCGGGTACCAGAATAAATTCTTTCACCGAAGTTATACAGCTACAATTATTGGTACTTTTCCTGACAAGTCAGACACAGCCCGTATTTTGGAGATAGTAGCATCATCGCCAGCATTCCTCATCTCAGTTATTGTCAATGCTGAGAATTTGAGGTCGATCGCTGACAAACAAGCACTAATTTCTCCTAGGTGAGTTGACGTTTATGCGAGTCTCAAATGTAGCTCTTTTGACTCTGGCCGCCCTCGCATCCCAGAATGTAACAGCTAATACTAGCGCCGCTCCTGCTGCACCTCCCGTCTCTGGAGGGATACCGCAGGCCAGCAAATTTGTTGATGCCATAAATAATATCGCCTCCCGTCCGGCGGAGTCAATGAGCGCGCCGGAGACGATCGCCCACGAACAATTTTCCCCGCGAATTGCGGTAAAATCCCCTGCAGGTTTGCTAGTAGCCGCCGCCGGGCCGGAGTTATCTCCAGCAGTAAAAACCAAGGCGAATACTGCTGCTAAATCCGGCGATGAATTAACACAATCTTTACAAGAAACCTGGCTGGCTAAATTAATTGCAACCGGAGTTGAAAGCAATCCCCAAGTTCGCGACGCTTTCGATTTTCTTGCCCTGCGTACTGACAGTAATGCTGAATCTGGATATGGTTTTAATAACACCATAGCTCTGCTGAATATTTTGCTAATTCTTGGTACTATCTTTCCACCGGCGACACTTGCCTTTTTTTGGACGTTCCGGCGACTGGTAGTCAGACAGTTGGTTGCTGATGCCAATCAAAGATTGCAAGGAATCGGCGTGTTGGAATCAGAGCTAATCAATTCTAGTCAACTGACTCAAAAGTTGAGAGATGAATTAGAGTCGCAACTGAGTGCAGCTAAACAATCCATTGATTTTTTAAGTAGAGAAACTGAACTTTCCAAATCTTCCGTCGAGCAAATTGAGACTCTCAAATCTCAATTTCTCATGCACCTCCAAGTTTTGTTAACAGAAGTTTACGAGAAAAAATCTGAAATTGTTCAAGAAATATCCCAACTTCCCGCAGTTGTTGCCAAAGAAGCTGTCAAACTCGCACCTCAACCGCAGTTAAACAATTCGCAAAATTCGGAAACAGCACCTGCTAGCGAAGCAAATATGATTGCTGATGATTACATCAAGCAAGGTGAAGGGCTTTATTTTCAAGGCAATTATGATGAGGCAGTAGTCTGCTTTGAAAAAGCTATTTTAATGAATAAGAATGTGGATGAGGCTTGGTATTGGCGCGGAAATGTGTTAATAAAATTGCAGCGCTATGAAGAAGCGATCGCCTGTTACGACCAAGCAATATCGATGAAACCGGATTGTTGGGAAGCGTGGTATAATAAAGCGAATTTGCTGGCAAAATTGCAGAAGTACGAAGAGGCGATCGCCTGTTACGAGCAAGCAAGTGCCAGCGAGTCCCACACATACGCCTGTTGGCACAGCATAGCAGCTTTGTTGGGTAAACTGCGGCACTACGAAGAAGCGATCGCCAGTTACGATCGCGCCCTCGCCATCAAAACAACCGACAGCGAAATCTGGCACAATCGAGGCGCGATGCTGGGCAAAATACAGCAAAACGCCGCAGCAGTTGATTCCTACGATCGCGCTCTTGCCCTCAATCCCAACAGATACGAAACTTGGTACAATCGAGGCAATGTGCTGTGGAGATTGCTCCGCTACATTGATGCTGTTGATTCTTACGATCGGGCTTTGGACATCCGAGCTGACAAATACGAAGTTTGGTACAATAGAGGCGCAGTGCTCGGAAAAATGCAGCGCTATCAAGAGGCGATCGCATCCTACGACAAAGCAATTGCGATTAAACCCCAGGATTTTGAAGCGTGGCACAACCGAGGTACAGTTTTCGAGAAACTCTCGCAATACGAAGCAGCAATTGGATCTTACTCCGAAGCAATTAAGCTTAATTCCGAGTGTTACGAAGCTTGGTTTGGTAAAGCCGAAGCCTTAGCAAAATTGCAGCGCCCAGAAGAAGCAGTCGCAGCTTACCAAAAGGCGATCGCGATTAAGCCAGAATCCTACGATGCTTGGCACCAAATGGGTACAGCTTTATCAGAATTAAAGCGCTACGAGGAAGCAATGGCAGCTTACGATCGTGCGATCGCCATCAAGCCCGAAAATGCCGAAGCTTGGCGCGATCGAGGCGCAATTGCCTCATAATTCAAGCAGGATTGAGAAGGATTTGTTACGAGCAAAAAAACAATCAAAACTAGCCACAATCCGATTAACTTTTCGGATATTTATATCAATATTTAAAAGTATTGATATAGCCTTTCAAGCTCTCGTATAAGGCATAGGGCATAGGGCATAGGGCATCGGGCATCGGGCATAGGGCATCGGGCATCGGGCATCGGGCATCGGGCATCGGGCATCGGGCATCGGGGATACCTCACTTTTTTGAGAACCGCTATACACCTAAATTCTACCAATTGAATAAATACTTGCCGATCGAGTTATAGCCTCCTTAATAAGGGGTGGGTTCTATGTAGCAATTATTTTGCAAGAGGGTATTATACCGAATAATCTCTATATAAACGGTGGTAGTATACGATCTATTGTCGCGGACTAAAGTCCACACTACGAAACATTTTTGTTATGCTAATCGATCGCACTTGATCTTACATGATTTCCCCGGCTCTTCCAAATGAACCAGTTATTTCAAGTGATTTAGGATTGCTATAAATCTTAAAAAATCCTCCTGAAATAGATCGAAGCAATAGAAATATATAGGTTAGCTATTGGCACTCATAGCAATCCGCGATCGCCAGGATTTTTCCAGCAAACAAGTATTAATTTTGATGCTACTTTTTTGTAAACTTCGGGAACATTCATCGAACATTCTCCTTCTTGATTATTAACAGGACATCGAAGCGGAATACAGTTGCCAGAAATCGCAACAGCCTAAAATGTACGGAGAGATTACCGTATAGGGACAAACAGCAGACTAAATTTTGACATAAATGTCCGGTTTTTTTCTGCAAATCAGTTAATTTAAAAACCGCAATCTAACCCTGAAGAATCTCTACAGGTGCTTCTACCAAAAGCAAAAAAAAAATAACCTGTGGAGTTAAAAAAAATGGCAAATATAACAGGAACTCTCGGCGCAGACGTGATACCGGGTCTTTTACCAGACGGTCGTGTAATTAGCCTGGGAAACTTACTGAGCGACGATACCATCAGCGGCCTTGACGGCAATGATGCAATCAATGCACTAGACGGAAACGATCTACTTTTCGGCGGCCCCGGCAACGATTTTGTTAACGGCAATGAAGGTAACGACAGCGTTTTTGGCGGCAAAGACGACGACCAAGTTTACGGTGGTAAAGGCAACGACTTAGTTAGAGGCGACATCGGCAATGACAGCGTTTTTGGCAACGACGGAAACGACAGTATGTTCGGTGGTAAAGACAATGACACGATGTTCGGCGGGAAAGGCAACGACTTGATCCTAGGCGACCTCGGCGACGATGTACTTTACGGCGACCTCGGTTCTGATACCATGAGCGGCGGTGGCGGAAATGACATTTTTGCGATCGGGCGAGTCGGCGACGGCAAGCCCACAGCCACCACAGGCGGCCCCGGAGTCTCCGATGCCGACATGATTACCGACTTCCAAGTCGCCGGTAACGATGTCATCCAACTGTTCGGCGGCCTGCAATTTAGCGATTTGCAATTCATCGACGGCACCGGTTCCAACGGCATCAGCATCGGCAATACCCTCGTTCGCGATACCGGCACCGGCGAGTATTTAGTCAACATCCAAGGTTTGACAGCAGCCCAACTGAGCGCGAACCCAGCTTGGTTCCAATCGGCTGGATTCCCGACACCAACCCCGACACCGACACCAACGCCTGCACCGACACCGACGCCTGCACCGACTCCTGCAAGTGTCTTCAGCTTTAGCACAAATAATTACTCTACTCCCGAAGGCAGTCCCGCTACAGTCACAGTGATTCGCACGGGCAATACTTCCGCTCCTGGAAGCATTAGTTTTGGTACTGTTGACGGTTCAGCACTTTCTACCGGCTCGGCTGCTGACTACACTGCTACTACAGGAACTCTGAACTTTTCGGCAAATCAAACTAGCGCGACTTTCACTGTCGCGACTCTGAACGATGCTATTACCGAAGGGCCAGAGACGGTGAATGTATTTCTCAACAGCGGTAATGTGGGTACTGTCAATCCAGCCACAGTGACGATTTTTGATGCTTCAACGTCGGTATCGCCGACTCCGACTCCGACTCCGACTCCTGCACCGACTCCGACGCCTGCGAGTATTTTCCAGTTCAGCCAGCAGAGTTACAGCGTCAACGAAGGCGGCCAGGCTACGATTACAGTTACTCGTACCGATGGCACTGGTGCAGCAACAATTAACTACGCCACTGTTGACGGTTCGGCAATTTCTAGCGGGACTGCACCTGATTACAGTGTGGCGGCTGGTTCGCTGAATTTTGCTCCGGGGCAAAATAGCGCTAGTTTCACGATTTCGGCTCTGAGCGACATGATTCTGGAATCGCCGGAAACGGTGAATTTGGTACTCAGCGGCGGTAATGTGGGCAGCAATCCATCAATCTTGACGATTCTGGATGTGCCCCCTGTCCCGACTCCGACTCCGACTCCTTTTCCGACTCCGACTCCTTTTCCAACCCCGACTCCTGGAACCGCAACAGCAACCGAGTTTGTTTTTAGTGCTGCTACTTTCAGCACCAAGGAATCATCTGGCTTTGCTACGGTGACGGTGAATCGTGTCGGCCCTAGTACGGCTCCGGCAAGCATTAGCTTTGGTACTCTTGACGGCACCGCATTATCTACTGGGAGTGCAGTTGATTACTCCTCTGCTTCTGGTGTACTAAACTTTGGCCCTGGGGAAACTTCCAAGACGTTCAACGTCTTTGTTAATCCTGATAGTGTGCCTGAAATGACTGAGACTGTTAACCTATTTCTCAACAACGGCCCAGTCGGTACTCCCTCAACAGCAAGGCTAGATATTCTTGACGGTAGTGCAGGTGCGTCTGGCAATGTCTTCCAGTATAGTGCGTCTAATTACGGCCCTATCGGCACTCAGGGCGGTGGTACAACCGTTACAGTTACCCGTTCAAGTGGCTTAGGTGCAGCATCGGTTGACTATATTCTTCTTGCGGGTACTCCCGGCAGTGGGCCTGCACCTGTATTTGGTACGGACTATGCGCTTACTCCAGGCGGCCCAACTGGCGGCACCCTGTCCTTCACCGAGGGCCAACTCAGTCAAACCTTTACGGTTCAAGACAACGCATTTACTACCAATGATGGAACTGTGCGTTTAGGTCTTGCGAACCCGACTGCTGGCTACAGTTTTGGTTCCACAGCAGCAACAAGCATCACCCTGATCTAAAGCTGTTAGTAGGGCGAGCAATTTTTGCTCTACTAATATGTTTCTTGGGTACAGTCAAACCCTTTTTGTTTAAGGTTTGTCTTCTAAATTTTTCCTCTTTTTGCCGCTCCGTTTGGGGCGGTTTTTTTTATGATAAATTTAGAGAAGCTGCAAATAAGGAGAATAGTTATGTCTGTTGAAATGAAAAGACGGCTATTTACAGTCCAAGAATATCACTTGATGGATGAGGCTGGCGTTTTTGGTGAAAATGAACGAGTCGAACTTATAGAAGGAGAAATTATCCAAATGGCAGCAATTGGTAGGCGTCACGCCGCCCGTGTCGATCGCCTTGCAGAGTTTTTTGGCGATCGGGTGCGACAACGTGCTATTATCCGCGTGCAAAATCCGATTAGCCTTGGATCTAGCTCTGAGCCTCAACCTGATATTGCTTTAGTACAACGTCGCGCTGATTTTTACGAAGAATCGCTGCCAAATAGCGAGGATATTTTGCTGTTGGTAGAGGTAGCAGATAGCACGGTTAATTACGATCGCGATGTGAAAGTACCTAATTATTCACGTTCTGGGATTCAGGAAGTTTGGTTGTGGGATTTAGAGGCTAATTGTTTAGAAGTTTACCGCAATCCGACGGCAAATGGCTACATTTCAGTGCAAAAATTTGAGCGGGGAGAAACGGTTTCGCCTTTGGCTTTTCCCGACTTTGCAGTGAGTATTGATGGAATTTTGGGTTAGGGTAATTTTTTGATTTTTAAACTTTGATATTTTTTATATTCCGAATTTACAATCCCCAATTTGCAAAAACTTAAACTTGATATACAATAAATTTAACTCCTCAAATCAGCGCAAGTTTTATGACTGTTGCTAAACCATTTGAATTGGAAGTCACGCATCTCCCAGACCACACTGAATTGCCAGATTCTGACGGTACTTTTGTGAAAAACTTTCAAGAACTGCCTCAAAGCATTATTCTCACTGATTCGCTGCGACCAATATTGCAACAACTTCACCCTGACGGACGCTACCGCATCGGTCAAGATTGCGGGATTTATTGGCGTTTAACTGATCCTCCCGAACGCGGTGCCGAAGCGCCAGATTGGTTTTACGTGCCGAATGTACCACCGCTGTTAAATGGTGAGGTGAGGCGTTCTTATGTATTGTGGAAAGAATACGTTGCACCTTTAATTGTACTGGAATTTGTGTCGGGAAACGGTTCGGAAGAACGAGATAGAACGCCACCGCCCGAACCCGGTCAATCACAACAACAAAAAGTTGGCAAATTTTGGGTTTACGAACAGGCAATTCGCGTACCTTTTTACGGGATTTATGAAGTTAAAAAAGCGTCTGTAGAAATGTATCATTTAGAAGACAACTGCTATCAGCGCATGAGTGCAAACGATCGCGGTCGCTATCGGATTCCACAACTGGGAGTTGAACTCGGAATTTGGCAAGGGGAATATGATGAGATGAATTTGCCTTGGTTGCGTTGGTGGGATAGTGAAGGAAATTTGTTGTTAATAGGTGAGGAACGTGCGGCAGAAGAACACCTGCGGGCCGAACGAGAAAGCCTTCGCGCGCAACAAGAAAGCCTTCGCGCGCAACAAGAAAGTCTTCGCGCCCAGGAAGAAAAACAACGCGCCGATCGCCTTGCAGAAAGGTTGCGCCAAATGGGGATTAATCCTGATGAGGTTTGAGTGTTTTTAGGTTGTTAAATTGGGTAGGCTAGCATTTTTTTCACAGCAGGAATATCAGAAGTCGGGAAAGGGCGATCGCGAACCTCATCTATCTCTCAATATTAAGATTTCCTTAGTTGCTGCCGTCGCGCACAGAAATCAGTGATACAATCAAAAGCTTAGCTAGGGGTGCCCGAAAGTCCGGGCTGAGAAAACACCCTTAGAACCTGAGTCTGGGTAATACCAGCGGAGGGAAGCTGTTTATCAAGGAAATAAGAATATGCGTACCGAATGGATCGCGAAGCGTCAGGGACACAGTAATGTATCTCAAATGCACTACGCCCGTCAAGGTGTGATCACTGAGGAAATGGACTATGTTGCTAAGCGAGAAAATCTCCCAGCAGAACTGATCCGCGCGGAAGTAGCGCGGGGACGGATGATTATTCCGGCTAACATCAATCACACGAATTTGGAGCCAATGGCGATCGGCATTGCCTCTAAATGCAAAGTCAATGCTAATATCGGCGCATCTCCCAACTCTTCCAACATGGAAGAAGAAGTTGACAAGCTTAAACTAGCAGTTAAATACGGCGCTGATACCGTGATGGATTTGTCCACCGGCGGCGGTAATTTGGATGAAATTCGCACTACAATCATCAATGCTTCGCCGGTACCAATCGGTACTGTACCCATTTACCAAGCTCTAGAAAGCGTGCACGGTAATATGGAAAGTCTGACGGCGAATGACTTCCTGCACATCATTGACAAACACGCTCAACAAGGTGTTGATTACCAAACTATTCACGCCGGAATTCTGATCGAACATTTGCCTTTAGTCAGAAATCGGATTACTGGGATTGTCTCTCGCGGCGGTGGCATTTTGGCACGGTGGATGCTGCACCACCACAAACAAAATCCTCTCTACACTCACTTTAACGACATCATTGAAATCTTCAAAAAATACGATGTTTCGTTTAGTTTGGGAGATTCTCTGCGCCCCGGTTGCACTCACGATGCGTCGGATGAAGCTCAATTAGCCGAACTCAAAACTTTGGGACAATTAACTCGCAAAGCTTGGGAACATGACGTGCAGGTAATGGTGGAAGGCCCTGGCCACGTTCCTATGGATCAAATTGAGTTTAATGTCAAGAAACAAATGGAGGAATGTTCGGAAGCACCTTTCTATGTTTTGGGGCCGTTGGTGACAGATATTGCACCAGGTTACGACCACATTACTTCGGCAATTGGGGCGGCGATGGCTGGTTGGTACGGTACTGCTATGCTGTGCTACGTGACACCGAAGGAACATTTGGGATTGCCGAATGCTGAGGATGTCAGAAACGGGCTGATTGCTTACAAAATTGCGGCTCACGCTGCGGATATTGCGCGGGGCCGTCCGGGTGCGCGAGACAGGGACGATGAACTCTCGAAAGCGCGTTACAATTTCGATTGGAACCGTCAATTTGAGCTGTCATTAGATCCAGAACGAGCAAAGGAATATCACGACGAAACTTTGCCGGCGGATATCTACAAAACTGCTGAATTCTGTTCGATGTGCGGGCCTAAGTTCTGTCCGATGCAGACGAAAGTTGATGCCGATGCTTTGACGGAATTGGAGAAGTTTCTTGCTAAGCAACCTGTAGCGCTAAGCTAATTTCGATCGGGCGGGCGGATTGTTTCGCCCGCCCTTGGCCATTCAAAAGCAACGAGGTAAGGGAGGTAGAGCCTCCGCACCTGCATTACCAGGCTCTTCCTGGTAACGAGGAGGGAGGAGACAATTTAAAGATTGATAAGCTGAGCTTGGTCTGGTAGCGACGGATTATCGTAAGTAATAGTATAAATTTATACTTATAAGGCTTTTTTTTTAAGTATAACCAAAAAAGCTGAAATCAAAGATGGGCTTTTTGAAAGTAGAGAAATCCGAAGTATTTCCGCAAAGAAAAGACAGGTTAGATAGACTTATGATGTGCTATTTAAGTCTTCGAGAACCATCGCCCCAATCATCCCCCCAACCATCGATAGCTCGGAAAAACACCGTGCCGCAGTCAATGATTTTGGCACTCTTATATTGTGGGCCACGCCAGGATTTTGTTTCGCTGTTTGATTTTTCCGTGTCGCCCGGTTCCCACTATCGACTAGATACCAATTGCACCCGGCCGGCATCCATTTCATCCATTAATAACTCTAAAGCCTCATAATCAATATCCGAGATGTACCCCAAACGGGTGAGCTCGTAGTTGATTTCGTTTTCAATATCAGGCGTCAACTGCTTAATGTAGAGGGCTTTTTCTACCAGATGACGAATAGCATAAGTTGCTTGCATATTAGCTCTGAGAACTCCATACACTATAATTTTACTATTAACAGTCGATCGCGCGCGCGATCCAAATCACCACTAATAAGTGATTTAAATTACATTGATTGGTTTAACTTAACAGCTAGCACAAAGTCGATCGCCATTTTTAGAGTTGCCAAGACTTGCGATTGGTAGCATCAATAAAAAACAGTATAGCAGCTTACGTTTCCTATCCCAATCCTGCGTAATTTTGCATAAATAAGAGTAAATAAATAAAAATTAAGTAAAATTAGTGAAAACAACTTGTCGGTTTCCCCCAGAGCAAGTTAGGCTCAAGGTATAAAATAGATTTAGACTGACAACCAGATAACACCATAGTAGACAATACACAGAAACCATAGGTTAAAAATATGCAGACACTTCTTGCTCCGAAACCAATTACAGTGATTCAACCCTTATACCACCTGAATGCAGCTACCTCCGGAGAATTCGGACAGCAAGTAACAACAGCAATTGAGACTGAGGGAATTGTGGCGGTACTCGTAGATTTGGGCGCAGTAACATTTATTGATAGTGCTGGTTTGATAGCATTGGTTTCCGGCTTAAAGCAGGCAAAAAAAATGGGGCGCAGGTTTAGTATTTGCTCAGTTTGCACCCAGATTAGGATGGTTCTGGAACTCAGCCAACTCGATCGAGTTTTTGAGATATTTGAAAGCGTCGAAAGTTTTGAAGCGGCCAACTCCCGCGCCCCCAATCACTGGTAGAATCCGGCTAGAGGTCAAAACCAGCAACAAAACACAGCAAATTTGAGTGAAATGCCCGAAAATACAGCAGACTTTCGCTGGCGTGTTGGGCGATTTTAAGGTAGGCTGCTTAGGAGTCGCAAATATCAGAGCGAGTCGAGCCGTGGCAGTAAAAATCGAAGAATTACTTACAGCAGAAATTAATCAGCCTGCTCGTTATCTGGGTAACGAGTTGGGGGCGGCGCGCCAGCCTTGGGATGCAGCTCGCGTGCGTTGGGTGCTAACTTATCCAGAAGTGTATGAAGTTGGTGCTTCCAATCTGGGACACATCATCCTTTACAATATTTTGAACGCTTTGCCGAGGCAGTTGTGCGATCGCGCTTATTTGCCCGCACCAGACTTGGCAGCAAAACTGCGATCGACCAAAACTCCCTTGTTTGCAGTAGAATCAAGGATCTCGCTCACAGAATTTGATATTCTCGGCTTCAGCCTCAGCTACGAACTCGGAGCCACAAACATTCTGGAAATGCTGGAACTTGCCGGCATTCCCCTAACTTGGAAAGAAAGAGCGACAAATCCTCAAAATGGTGGCGATTGGCCGCTGATTTTTGCTGGCGGACAAACCGCAACATCCAATCCCGAACCCTACGCTGACTTTTTTGACTTCATCGCCTTGGGAGATGGAGAAGAATTGCTCCCAGAAATCAGCTTGGTTTTGGCAGAAGGTAAAACTAAAAATTTGAGTCGAGAAGCGCTGTTGCTGGATTTAGCGCAAATTCCCGGCGTTTATGTCCCGCAATTCTACGATATGGCGGCAGACGGTTCGGTTCATCCCAACCGCCCGCAAGTTCCCGCTCGAATTCTGCGCCGAGTCGCGACTCCGATACCAGCTTATTCGATCGGCCTAGTGCCCTACGTGCAGACAGTACACGACAGACTGACAGTCGAAATCCGCCGGGGATGCACCCGCGGCTGTCGCTTCTGTCAACCGGGAATGCTGACTCGCCCCGCGCGCGATGTGGAACCGCAGCAAGTCGTAGAGGCGATCGAACAAGGGATGAAAGCCACCGGGCACAGCGAATTTTCCCTGCTTTCCCTCAGTTGTTCCGACTATCTCGCACTCCCAGCAGTCGGGATGGAAATCAAAAATCGCCTCAAAGATAAAAATATCTCTCTGTCTCTACCCAGCCAGCGGGTTGACAGATTTGACGATAATATTGCTGACATTCTCGGCGGCACGCGACAAGGCGGTTTGACTTTTGCCCCGGAAGCTGGTACGCAGCGGATGCGCGACATCGTTAACAAAGGTTTGACAAACGAAGAATTGCTTCGGGGCGTGAAAACTGCGGTCGATCGCGGTTGGGATAAAATCAAGCTGTATTTTATGATCGGTTTGCCCGGAGAAACAGATTTTGATGTGCTGGGAATCGCCGAAACAGTCCGCTGGCTGCAAAGGGAATGCAGGCTCAATGGCCGGCGACCACTGAATTTTAATTTGACAATTTCTAATTTTACGCCCAAGCCTCACACTCCTTTTCAGTGGCACTCGGTTTCGACTGCTGAGTTTTCTCGCAAGCAAAAACTCCTGAAGGGAGAATTTAAAGCGATGAGAAATCTTAAGGTGAATTATACTGATGTGCGGCTTTCGGCAATGGAGGATTTTGTCGGACGGGGCGATCGGCGTTTGGGCCCTGTGATCCGCCGCGCTTGGGAACTTGGCGCGGGTATGGATGCTTGGTGGGAAAGTTTGGATCAAGCTTACCAAGCTTGGACTCAGGCGATCGATGAATCTGACCTTACTTGGAAATACCGCCAAGTTGAAAGCGGCGAATGGAATCTGTTTGAGGAGAAGGAAGAAGGAAGTACGTCCGCTTCTTTTGTAGCGGATTTAACGGATGTAACGGATGTAAGTCCGTCGGAAGAAGTCCGAGGGAAGAAGGAAGAAGGAAGTACGTCCGCTTCTTTTGTAGCGGATTTAACGGATGTAACGGATGTAAGTCCGTCGGAAGAA
>NZ_JAUBTN010000076.1:0-5541 GCF_036705055.1 Microcoleus sp. CZ3-B2
AGGTGTCTCAAGCCCTGCTGCAAGGGAACGCTACTAACGTCATTAAGGAAATCAAGATCCTCTTGTTTTTTCCATGCCGTCAACAAACTAGAGGTTTCGGTGTAGCCAACTCGCTCTTGCCGTTCGTACCATGCCTCTGTTCTGGCCCAGAGAGCGCGGTTGTAGACCAATCGAGTACAGCCCAAGGTTCTCCGAAGCAAGGTTTCTTGCTCGGGAGTCGGATAGAAGCGGTACTTGAAAGCTTTTTGTGTCATGCTTGCATTTTAGCAATTATTTTGTGAGCAAACCTGAAGATATTGTAAAGCTGTCCTCAAAGGACGGGGTTTTTACCCAAATTTCTGATAAATTAGCACTGGTTTTTGATTAAATTATGACTGATACACCTCAAGATTTCTCGCCTTCTGCACCTGCACCCTCCACTAATGCTGTGGATGTCGAAAAGTTAATTCGATCGCTCCGCCGCAAGGAAGGCACTTGGGTAGAGTGGGGACAAGCCTGCACCGCCTTACAGCAAGCAGGCTGGAGTTCTCAGAAGGTTTTTGAAGCAACTGGTTTTGAGCCAATTCAGCAAAATCAAGTCAGCGTCGCAGCCCAAGTTTACACCAGCATGGTCAACGCTGGCGGTTCGGAAGAAGTTCGATCGCACTTTCTACGCAAAGGAAGTGATATTTTATACGAATTTCGGATTTTGTCTCAGACAGAGCGAGCCGGAGCAGCAGCTTTGATCCTAGCCCACAATTTGGATGTTGACGATGCTCGTCAAGTTGCCAAAGCCATGAAGGAGTTTTCGCACTTCGGGAGTCTCCCGCAGGGGTTCACAGACACTCCAGGGGATGCTGTAGCCTACCAGTGCTGGCAGTTGGCGAGACAGAAAAGCGATTTGCAAGAGCGATCGCGCTTAATTGCTCGCGGCTTAAAATTAGCTAGCAGCCAAACAGCTAGGGGGCAAATCGAGCAATTGCTCGTAGATTTTACCGTAGTTCCGAGGCGGGAAGCGCCCCGCTTACCCACCTACAGGGTCGATTCAGAGGAACAACTGCCCCGGATTGTCCCGGTTGCCGGCAAATTGCCGCTTACTGCGTCAGATTTGATAGCAGTGCCTTTACCGGAGGAAATCGAGCCGTTCCGAATGGTAAAATTTGCCGGAGCCGGAGCTTGGGTGGCGATTCCCGGATGGCAGGTAATTTTGAAAGCCGAAGATCCAGTGGCGATTTTGGAAATGAGCGATCGATTGCCGGTACCGCTGCAAGGTAAAGTTGAAGAAGTTTTGATTATTGCCGATCGCGCCCAAAGACAGTGGGATGCTGACAGTTATTTCCTCGCAGACAACGGGGGAAATTTAGAATTGCAATGGTTTGAAACATCCCCGCAGTTGTCGATTTTGGGACGAGTCGTGCTGGTGATGAGACCGAAGAAGATTCTGGATGAAGATTATACCAAAGATGGATGGCAAATAGACGATTAGTCAGTTGTTAGTTGTCAGTTGTTAGTTGTTAGTTGTTAGTTATTGGTTGTTGGTTATTAGTTGTTGGTTGTTAGTTGTCATTAGTGGCCATAGGGTGTGTCGCTTGCAGACGATATTTGGAGCCAATCGACAATCTCCGCGCGACGCACCTTCTACCATTGGCGATTTTAAATTAGGAAGGATATCAAGTCCGCTCTATCGCAATATTTCGGCGTTTGGTGCGTCGCTACCCGATTGTCGATTTGTTCCAAATATGATCTGCAAGCGACACACCCTACAAACTTCTTCCTTCCTTCTTCCTTCTGCATGATGACGTTGTACGGAAAGCTCGGAGGCGACAGCAAAACATGACTAATGACTACTGACTAATGACTACTGACTACTGACTACTGACTACTGAGGCGGTTTCGGTTCTTGAATTTTCGGAACAGAATGCTGTTTCTTAAATCGAACAACACCGTAAACCGCCGCACCAATTAGCAGAAAATAAGGACTGTAAGCTAACATCCAAATAGCCAAACCAAACAAACCGAGCGTCAATTCGCCCACAGAATGAGTCGCTTTCCCCCAAGTTTCCTGCGCCCGCAAACCGAGAGAAGGTTCGGGATCTTGCTGAGCCGAGACTGCGGCTTCTAAAGTTAAACTAATTGTCGAATAAGCTACTTGATTCCGCAAACTTTTTAACTCAGCATCAATCCGCTCGATCGACTCCCGAATATTGCTCAACTCTTGAGCAGCTTTCAACACATCCCCCACAGAACCCGATCGCTCCATAATTTTTAACACAACTTCTTCCGATTTGCGAAGATTCCGCAGCCTAGCGTCATTATCAACTAATTGAGTAGTAACATCCTCAGCCGTAAGCCCTCGATTCTGTACGCTTCCGAGTTTTGCTAAAGCATCTAAAGTAGTTTCTAACTTTGCTTGAGGTACCCGAATCTCCAACATTGCGGTTTGGCGGATACTAGAATCCGGTGGCTTTTGGTTTTGGAAACCCAAGATATCGCCTTGCTGCTTTTTCACAATCTCGGTAACAGATTTAGTGCTAGTGTCAATTGATTTGACAACGACACTGAGCTCGGCTTTTTTAATCAGTTGGGGAGTAGTTGCTGGAGTTTCTGGAGGTGCTGTTTTGGATACAGCAGAAGTTTTTGGCTGTGCGCCTTGTCTTGCGACTGGGGCGGGTGCCTGTTGCGGTGCAGATGCGACAATTTGGTTTTCGCGACTGCTGGATGAATCTGCGCTACCTCCAACGCTGGAGGGCGAATTTGCGGCACAACTCGGTAAAGCAATAGCTGAAGATAAAGTTAAAAATGCCGCCACAGCAAAACGAATTGTGCTGTTGTTGGGTTGGTTTAGGTGGGGCTGGTGCGGCCGGGAATTGGTTTTGAGTTGAGTTTTCATTAGGGTTTTTCCTGTAAGGTATTGAATTTTATGCTGGTTTTAATTTAAGCTCGGATAGATGGTGTTAGTTTAGCCGATACAAAAATGGAAACGGTTGGGGTTGAAGATTTTGGGATTTTTAACCGCAGATGAACGCAGATAAACGCGGATGTAATAATGACTGATGAATTTGATTTGGATTTTAGCCGATCGACTACTGAGATCGATCGCCCTGACAGCACTTTCTCCGAGTTAGAGCCGGCGGCTTTTTTGGTGGCAGCTTGCGGTAAAATTCGTGAGAGCCTGCGTAAGGGGCAGCACGAGATGGCGGATTGGACAGGCGGCCCCCTTGCCGTTTCCGCCGTTCCAGGGGCCGGGAAGTCTACGGGAATGGCCGCTGCGTCCGCAATTGCGATCGCCCGCCATCGGCTTCACAACCGCCGCCAGTTAATTGTGGTGACATTTACGCGATCGGCTGCTGCTAATATTAAAGCTAAAATTCGCCAAAGATTAGGAGAATTGTCTTTATCCCAAGGCGGTTTTGCAGTACACACATTGCACGGTTTAGCTTTAAACATTGCCATGCGCCATCCCGATTTATCGGGTTTAAATTTAGAAAATTCTACCTTAGTGACTCCGACTCAAAGTCACCGCTTAATTCGCACTTGTGTAGAACTTTGGATCGCCGAAAATCCCCGCCGATATCAAATTTTGCTAGAAGGACAGCAATTTGATGGAGAGGAAACAGAGAGGCTGCGGCGACAATCGGTTTTGCGGACGGAGATTTTGCCGCAGTTAGCTAAAACTGTGATTCACGAGGCGAAATCTTCTGGTTTGTCTCCCGAAGAGTTGTTAGAAAGGGGCGAGGGAGATTCGAGCGACGACTATCAAATTTTAGCCGTAGCTGGCGGTTTATATCAAAAATATCAGACTTTGTTGAGGAGTCGAGAATTTATCGATTACGACGAAATGATTTTAGCAGCTTTGCGGGTGTTGGACAATCCGGGAGCAAAGGCGATCGAGCAAAAGCAAGTATTTGCCGTTTTCGAGGACGAAGCCCAGGATTCAACACCTTTGCAAACTGAACTTTTGCAAACATTGGCTCAAGATCCAGACTCTCCTAATTCACCTCCCAATTTTATCAGAGTTGGCGATCCAAATCAAGCGATAAATTCTACATTCACTCCCGCAGACCCGATTTATTTTAACAAATTTTGTGACGAGTGCGAAGTTGAAAATAAGTTAGCGACAATGGACGGCGCAGGCCGCAGCAGCCAGGTAATTATCGATGCAGCTAACTTTATGTTGCAATGGGTAAATCGCTCGGAATTAGCCGGAACCGAACAGCCTTTTCGCAACCAAATTATTCAAACAGTTCCCAGCGATGACCCCCAACAAAATGCCAATCCCGATTCCATTGGGCGCGGTTTAGAATTGTGTAATCCCAGGGATATTTACCATAGTGTTGAGTTAATTGGTAAGCGGGTAATTGAGTTAGTTGAGCAATTTTTGCCTGCGAATTTTGAATGGGTAAACCCTGACCAAAATATCCAATCAGGCGGTGAAGAAAGGAATGCAGAAAATAGCCCAAAATTGCCCTTAGAACATCTCAAATCAATGGCAGTTTTGGTGCGAGAAAACAAACAAGGCAAGTTTATCAAAGAAGTTCTAGAAAATCCGCAAAAACACGGATTAAGCTTTGATTTGCGTAAATACGGAATTAAAATTGAGGATGTGGGAGAACGCGACAGACATTCTCAAGTACCTTGGGAAATCTTAACACTGCTGCAATTTCTCGATCGCCCGCACTCACCAGATTACCTGAAAGCAGCATTAAAGATTTTGAGCGATCGGCAACTCATCCCCAAACAAGACTACAATGCCTTTACAACCAGCCCCGAACAATTCCTCTACCCAGGCCCCCTAGACCCGCAGCAGTCAGATCCCGTGCAGAAATGTCGCTATTTTTGTTGCAGTTTACTGCAAGCACGCTTAGAATTACCACCATACCAAATTATCTCATTTTTAGCCTTAGCGCTGCAATACGACCAAACAGAATTAGCCACAGCCGACAAATTAGCAGAAAGAGTAGCAATCCAAACCGCCGGCAACAATTCAATGCACAATATATTAGACGTACTGAGCGAAATTGTCAGTTCCGAAAGATTTGAACCTGTAGATGCAGACGACAAAATAGAAGAACGTTATACCAGCAAAGGTCAACTCACAATTATTACCATGCACAAAGCTAAAGGCTTAGATTGGGATTGCGTATTTTTGCCATTTCTGCACGAACAAACTATCCCCGGAAGTTTGCGAGTTTTGCCACAAACTAGATTTTTAGGAGATTTCACCTTAGCAGAGGTAGCGAGAGCAAAAATTAGAGCGAGTTTGCACGAAAAATATCCTTTACCAAATCTCGGTGAAGCGTGGGAACAAGCAGGTTATTTGAAAACAGCAGAAGAATTTAGATTACTTTACGTAGCGATGACTAGAGCCAAAAGTTTGCTGTGGATGGCGGCCGAGAATAAAGGGCCTTTTACTTGGAACAAACCGGAGAATTTGCAAACTCAAAAACCTTGTCCGGTGATGCCAGTTTTGAAACAGAGATTTCCTGGGAATGTGATGTTGTAAAATAGATTTTTGAAACGAACCGCGAAGACGCAAAGGACGCGAAGAGAAGAAAAGAAAGA
>NZ_JAUBTN010000076.1:5641-31971 GCF_036705055.1 Microcoleus sp. CZ3-B2
CTTTCGCCAAAAAAACTTCTCTTTTCTTCCTTCGTGTTCTTCGCGCCTTCGCGGTTCGTTAAAAAAAATCTCATTCATAAATGAAATATAATTGCACTCAAACTCACTATGACTAACCCAGAAATTCGCACAACTAACGTCACAATTCCCAAATGTGATGTTGTAAAATAGATTTTTGAAACAAACCGCGAAGACGCAAAGGACGCGAAGAGAAGAAAAGAAAGACTTTCGCCAAAAAAACTTCTCTTTTCTTCCTTCGTGTTCTTCGCGCCTTCGCGGTTCGTTAAAAAAAATCTCATTCACAAATGAAATATAATTGCACTCAAACTCACTATGACTAACCCAGAAATTCGCACAGCTAACGTCACAATTCCCAACAAAGATTTACAAATTGCCGCTTACCTAGCCCAACCCGCCACCGCCGGCGAATTTCCCGCAGTTATCGTCATCCAAGAAATCTTTGGCGTTAACTCGCACATCCGCGAGGTTACTGACAGAATAGCAAAGGAAGGATATGTGGCGATCGCCCCGGCCATCTACCAGCGCCAAGCCCCCAACTTTGAAACCGGTTACGCGCCGGAAGATATCGAAATCGGCAGAGAATACAAAGAACAAACTACCGCATCCGAACTCCTCAGTGACATTCAAGCCACCATCGATTACCTCAAAACTTTACCATTCGTCAAACCACAAGGTTTTGGCTGCATCGGTTTCTGCTTCGGCGGACACGTAGCCTACCTTGCCGCTACTTTGCCCGAAATCAAGGCTACAGCGTCTTTCTACGGCGCTGGTATCGCTACGAATACCCCCGGTGGCGATACTCGGACGATCGCCCGTACAGCCGACATTCAAGGCACTCTCTACGCCTTTTTTGGCACTCAAGACCCCAGCATTCCCAAAGAACAAGTTGACCAAATCGCTGCCGAATTGGAAAAACACAGAATTCCTCACCAAATTTTCCAGTACAATGCGGATCATGGCTTTTTCTGCGACCATCGCGGCAGTTTCGACGCTACCGCCGCAGCAGAGTCGTGGGTGCAGGTGAAGCAGTTATTTCATCACGAACTTCAACTAGCTTAGAGAGTGGAAGATGGGGAGATGGGGAGAGTGGGAGAATAGGAGAGTGGGAGAGTGGGAGAGTGGGAGAGTGGGGGAAAATCTTCCTTCTTTCTTCAACATATGACAACTGTCAACTAACAACTGACAACTGACAACTGACAACTGACAACTGATAAATAAACTGACATGAATTCCAAATCTACAGGTTCTCAAAGCGCAAAAGCATCTTTTTCAATGGATGATTTTGCTAAAGCCCTCGAACAGCACAATTACGAGTTCCAGAAGGGACAAGTCGTGCGCGGCAAAGTGTTCGAGTACGACTCAAACGGTGCGTATGTTGATATCGGCGGCAAGTCTTCGGCTTTTTTGCCGATCGCAGAGGCTGCTTTGAGAACGGTTACGGATTTGTCGGAAGTGGTTCCGCTAAACGAGGAACAGGACTTTTTAATTATCCGGGAACAAGACGCAGACGGCCAAGTTACTCTGTCTCTGAAACAGTTACAAGTTCAGCAAGCTTGGGAAGATTTAGTTGCATTGCAGGAAACCGGTAAAGTGCTTCAGGTGCGGGTTTCTGGCGCGAATAAGGGCGGCGTGACGGTGGACGTTGAGGGAATGCGCGGTTTTATTCCCCGATCGCACTTAGCCCAACGCGATAACATAGAATCGTTAATTGGTCAATCTTTGACGGTGAATTTTTTGGAAGTGGATCGCGATCGAGACAAACTCGTACTTTCCCAGCGGATGGCCTCTCAATCGAGCGCCTTCAGTCAGTTGCAAATCGGTCAGTTAGTGGAAGGAAAAGTTAGCAGCATCAAGCCTTTTGGCGTGTTTGTGGACTTGGAAGGAGTTAGCGGTTTACTCCACATCAAGCAAATCAGCCAAAAATATATTGATAACCTGGCACAGGTTTTTGCTCCCGGTCAACCTATAAAGGCGCTGGTAGTTGACCTCGACGAAGGTCGCGGGCGGATTTCCCTTTCCACTCGGGTACTGGAAAATTATCCAGGGGAAATGGTGGATAAAATGGCTGATGTCATGGATACCGCAGAAGAGCGATCGGAACGCGCTAGAAAGACTCTTTCTTAGGTCTTGATATAATTAAGCTGTTCTCTATTTAAATTGTGTGTCAAGAATCAATCAAACCATTAGTGGGATCTTGCTCTGAGCAGCGTCCCGAATATGCAATTTAAATGGGCGACAGCTTACCACCCCAGAGCTGATTCATTCTCTTGTAGGGGTAATCACCCCGTGGTTACTCCAGCCCATGAAATGAGGACAAATCGTCGGTGAATAGGGTCGGCACGGGGCACGACCCTACAAAATTATCATTTTTTGTAGAATGAATCAGCCCTGCTTATCACCCCACTTTTTAAAGCAGTCGGGGCTCTCATTTATCTTCCCTTAACCCCATTAGCTACTACTCCAAATACTTTAATATCGGCTGCATTTAGTTGATCTAAAGCTTTGCTTACCATGTCTCTATCGGTCTTTTCTATTTTTACTATCAGCACTGTACCATTAGTTTGAGAAGCTACTAAATGACCATCAGCTAAACCAATTAAAGGTGGCGTATCGTAAATTACCAAATCAAATAATACCAGGAACTGCTCCATTAAATAGTGCATTTTTTTTGAAGAAAGTAATTTAATTTGATCTGGGGGAATAGTACCAGCAGTGAGGACAAAAAGATTCTCATCGTCAGGTAATCGCTGAATAGCCTCATTTAAACTTAAATCAGAAGTCAAAGCATCACTTAAACCTCTCATATTTGAGATGCCAAGGTATGTGTGCAGTTGAGGAAAACGCATATTAGCATCTACTAATAATACTCGCTTACCTACAGCAGAAGCAGTTTTAGCTAAATAAACTGCTACAGTGGATTTACCCTCACCTTTAGCAGTCGAAGTGATAGTTAAAGAACTTATTGGATCTTCAGCATTTAATAACTGAATATTTGCATATAAGTAATGAAATGCCTCAATCAAAGGAAAATCCCGATCGTTAGACATTATTATTTGTCTTAAACCTGCGCTGTGAGTTGTTGAATTTACGCTAGTGAACTTACTTGATATCCTTTGCCTCCTACGAGATTTAATATTCATTGCTTTGGCGATCGGGATAACTCCCAAAAGGGGGCGTTTAGCTAAGGATTTAATTTCTTCTGGAGTATGGAAAACAGTATTTAAAACTTCTACTAAGAAACCTACAGCAATACCTAGTAAACTACTAATCACGATCGCTATAGCTAAGTGGCGCTTGGTTGGTTTTGGTTGGACTATATGGAGATCACCATTGTCCTCTGTGACTAACTGTGGTTTAGATATAATTTGCCAAGAGCCATCAATTTGACCAGCATCTAGTTGTAAGGTTTTTTGTTTTTCTAGGAACAGTTTGAGAGTATCTTTAGCTAGTTCTAGTTTTAATTGTATTTCATCATAGCGACGTTGAGCTTGGGGCATTTGAGTGATTTTTGCTTGCAGTAAATTTTGGCTATTAGTTATCAATCGCTCGCGAGCTTCCAACTGTTCTAGTTGTGATTTCATCTGAAGGAGGACAGACTCAGCTTCTTTTTGCATTAAATCGCGCAAACTTTGCTGTTTTTCCCGCAAAGATTGAATGGGAAGGCTATTTTCATAAAACTGAGTAGAGCTTAAAGCTAATTGCGACTCTATTTCATTTACTTTGCTCATTAAACTTTCATAAGACTTTGGTCTAACATCAACAATCCAGCGATTATCGCCCGTTAAAGATATTTTTTTATAGCTTTCATATTGCTGCCTACTTTCTGCTAGTTGTGCTTGTACTTCGAGGCGACGATTAGCTAAACTATCTAGCTGATCTGATAGGCTGCGGCTGCGTAGTTCTGGTTGATTAAAGCTATACTTAACTCTTAATACTTGTAATTCTTGTTGCAAGTTATCTACTTTCTGCTGGAGGGGTGATATTTGTCTAGCAATAAAATCTATACTTTGTTTGCCAACTCTTAAGCGCTCTTTGTCCATATATTCTACGTAATATTTGGCCATTTCTTCCAGCACATATTTTATGCGCTTGGGGTTGGGATCGCGGTATCTAATATCTAGGAGTTTAGTACCCCCCTGCTTTCCATCTCGCAAGAAAGTCACACGTTCGATAGTTAAGCGATTTTTGAGAGTTTTATATTCAATATTTGGATATCTTTTTTGTAATTTATTAATTAATGGTATTAGCACTTCTGGGGTTTTCAAAACCCGCGTCAAACTTTGATAATCCACTGAGGAACCGTCTTCCGCTGATGATTTAATTTTGTTCAAGTCTGTTATACCTAAACTATTATTTTGAGCTTGGACTAAGAGCTTTGATAGCCGATCGTCCGTCGTAAGAGGTTCTACTAAAACAGTAAATTTTCCTTCGTAATCAGAAACAATCTTTTTGGCATTCCAGATAATGAAACTACCGCTCAAAGTAGCTATGCTAGCAGCTACTATGGTCATCACCATAAGGCGACGTTTGACGACAGCTATTACCCAATTCATATCAAGGACTTGGTCATCCTCCTCTGGGGTATTAGCTAGGTAATTAGCGGAGGGGACAGACAGATATTGAGCATTAAGGTCATTCTTGATGGAAGAAAACAGTTTTTTATCCATAAGACAAATGTTATTTGATTCCTAATTTCCTAATAGCTTTAACAGTTCTATGAGCCTGGTAGGAACGAGTATTCCACCAATAATATTACCAAATGGTGCGAGAATCGTATTAATATTGTCCCCCCAGATAGCAGTCCTAGAACGTGCCACTATAATTATATCATTATCTTGAATAAGTGGGTTGGTTTGAGCATCGATTCCTTGATTCAAATTAATTTGTATTTGGGAACGGGATATAGTGCCATTAGGATTCAGCCGGATCAGTTCCACAGCTTTAGAGTTAGCGCGACTTGCTCTGAAACCCCCCGCACTCATAATTGCTTGATTTAAAGTAGTATTAGGAGGTAATTTGAGTCCCCCCGGAGTATTGACTTCTCCGATAACACTCACTTGCACAGTCCCCGGAGCAAAGCTAGCATTAGCTAGAACAGAAACTTCTCCTGGGTCGATCGCCGTCGCGGTCGGGACAAAAATAATATCCCCTTCTTGCAGCATAGTATCTTGAGATGTATCTTGTTCTTGCAAATATTGCCAGAGGTTAATAGTGCTGATTTGTTGTTTGCCGCTTCTAGTATAACGTTGAAGTTGAATTTGGCGAATATCAGCGATTGATGTGATGCCCCCAGCTAGTTGTAAAGCTCGAATGATGGTCGGTTGTCCGTTGGTTCTTTGACCATTTTGGGTATCACCACCGATCACTACATACCTACCCGGGCGCTTTACCTCTCCGAATACTGACACAGTACGGGGTTGCTCTGCTGGTTGAGAAAAGTTAGATTCACTAACTTGATTTACTTCTGCTAAGTTAATTGTTTCTTGAGGGGGAACCAATATTTGATCTCCATCTCGCAACGTTATATCTTGGGTTGTTTGACCAGTTTGTAAATAATCCCATAGGTTATAAGTTATAGTTATTTGTTGGTTGCCATTGACCCGACGTCGGACAATTACTCGGCGGATATCGGCGCTAGCTCGAATACCCCCAGCTTTTTCTAAAGCTTGAGGAAGTGTGGGAAACTGCACCGATGGGCTAGTTCCACCTCCATTAGCTAGAGGTAATAAGTAGGAGCCGGGACGACTTATTTCACCGGACAACCAAATATTCAGCGGGCGGGCAGCTTGTAAGCTGATGGTAACTAAAGGTCTTTTGACGATGCGACCATAAGCTTTAGTGATAACTTGGGCGGCCTGTTCTAAAGTTAATCCTTGAAGGGAAACACTACCAATAATCGGGATTTGAATAGCTCCCCCAGCGGGAATTTGATACTCCCCACTAAGCTGGGGCAAATCGTAGATATCAATTTTGATATTGTCTCCACCACCTAAATAATAGTCAGTATTAATCCTGATTGCGGGGGAGCCGGACTGAGCGAAGTTGGTTTGAGGGTAGGAGAGAGTGAGTACCAGCACCAGCAGTGGCACTTTTAAGGCAGGAACGGTAAGCCATTTCATAGGTAGCAACAAATTTGATGATAGAGGTCAAGCCATGAAAGATATTTTAAGGGTGCCGATGTTTGCGTTGATGCTTTTCTGTTTAGCGGCCATCTTCTGTGTAACTCTTTATATTTTAGTCGCACGATATCCCAAATTTGGTGTCACATTAGAAAAGATTTTTGTGGTGATATTTTTTTTAACCTTCACTGGTATCACTGCCATGCCCTTTCCTAAACTCCATCCTAGCGTTTTATATAATTTTAACACTACACCCCCAACAATTATTGGTCAAATTGCTATTTATAGTGCGATGATATTAATGTTATTTCCTCGCTTAACTAAAACTATCCATAAAACAGTTTATCTAGTCATTAAATGGATATCAGGAGACCCTTTTTTGGGTTTGTTTTTGTTGATGGTGACTCTATCTGGCTTGTGGTCACAAACTCCTGAAATTACTTTACGGGCTGTTTGTGCTCTGTGGCAAATAACACTGGTTTCTATTTATGTCGGTAAACAGTATAGTTGGTCGGAAATTTATGGATTATTGAGATGGCTAAGTTGTATATTAGCTTTATGGGGAGTTGTGAAAACAAATCCAGCAGCGGACGGTTGTTGGAGAGGAGTTGTCGGTCATAAAAACCCTTTTTCTTTTCAAATGGCTAATACTGCTTCTTTATGGATATTATATGCTTTTAAAGAAAAGAAATATCGATATTTCTCCTTATTTATAACCCTAATAGCTTTAGTGGGGTTGCAAAAAGGTTGTAGTGGTGCTAGTCGAATTTTGACAGTGGTATTAATCAGTTTGTGGAGTTATCTAGCCCTATTAAAAAAATTACCTGTAAAATGGGCTTTTGTCTGCTTTATATTATTTTTGGTGACGAGTATAGGTATAAGTATTTTAGTATTAAATAATTTAGAGGCTATTGTTGTCGATGGTTTGCAAAAAGATATGACTTTAACGGGTAGAACCGATTTTTGGCCTTTAATTATTGATCGAATTAATCAAAATAATCCCCTATTTGGTTATGGGATGGCAGGATTTTGGCAGCCTTGGCGTGGCTTGGACAATCCAGCTTACGGAATTGTGGTAGTTAAAACTGGTTTTGTGCCACCCCACTCTCACAATGGTTTTATCGATCTACTTTGCGAACTGGGTTGGGTCGGATTGTTGTTGTTTATTTTGTCATTTTTTAATAATATATTTAGAGGTATAAAGTACCTAGTTAAAGAAAGTTTTCCCGAGTCAGCTTTGCCTTTATATTTATTAACATTTATGCTAATGACTAATTTGACAGAGACGGGATTATTTGGGATTGGGACTTCTTGGTGTTGGTATGTAGTTTTATCGGTAAAATTGAGCTTAGATACGACAGATAAGGATCATAAAAAATGATGATGTCAGTATTTTGTCAGACTGATTAATCCGGAGACTCGATCGCACACCGTTTAGCCTGAGCTCCAATAATAACTAATACCATGTCCGGTTAATTACCATAACAAAAGCGGATCGCACGTGCGGAATGCGAGTCTGATGTAGAAAAAACTCGCATTCCGAACGATCGAACCTGACGTATATCGGTCAGTCAAGATCTCATTTTTTTGAGAACTGTTATATATAGAATGGTGTGCGTAAGTCTAGTTTACTTAACATGACTCGTCGAAGTTGTTTCAGTCTCAACCTGTGCTTCCACCGGCCAAGCATTTTCCATATCTAGTGATTGTTTCGGCTGATAAACTGCTAAGTCAAACCAGAAAGTCGTACCCACATTAACTTCGCTCACTAAATTAATTTTAGTGTGGTGCTTGTCAATAATGTTGCGGACAATAGAAAGACCTAACCCCGTTCCTTCTAGAGTGTGAACTCGGTTTTCTACCCGGAAAAAGCGCTCGAAAATTGCTTTTTGGTCTGCGGTATCTATACCAATACCAGTATCAGAAATTTCTATCCGCACTACCGGAAAATCTATAGAGTCAGGTAATAAGTTGTGGTTCCCGGATGTGTCGTCTTTGTGGGTTGCCTCCTCCGACTCTATCAAATACGCTCGAATTGCCACTTTGCCGCCAGCCTCGGTAAACTTTAAGGCATTTCCTACTAAATTTGCAAATACTTGCAGCAGCAAATCGTAATGACCTAAAGCGGGCGGCAAACACGGGTCAACTTGTTGCTCTAATTCGATGCCTTTATCCTTGGCATTTAACTGATAAGTCCGCAGGGTTTGTTCAACTGCTTGCGGGAGGTCAACGGCCTCTAATTCATAGATTCGGCAGGATTCCAGGCGCGACAAGTCTAACACGTCGTTGACTAAACGGGTGAGGCGATCGGTTTCTCGATTGGCAATTTCTAGAAATTCCCGGCGCTCGCTTTCTTGCAGGTCTTCTCCGTACTCGTAGAGAGTTTCAATAAAAGATTTGATATTAAATAAAGGCGTTCTCAATTCGTGAGAAATATTGCTAATAAAATTGCTTTTAGCCTCATTTAATTCTACTTCGCGGGTGATGTCCTGAACTGTCATGGCGATGCCTTTGAGACTTTCTCGGTACTGTCCAGAACCTTGATGTTTGGAGGCTTCTTCGTAGAAAGTACACTCTACTGCGATCGGGCGTTGCGACTCGGTACAGGTATTTTCTTCGTCGCGGACGCAGCTTTTGCAAAGCGGTTCTGCACCAGGGGCTTTGTGGAGAATTACGGTGGTTAGCAGAATCCGAATTGTGCGGTTGACTGGTTCTTTTAGAGAAATCCGAAATTCGCCGCCTTCGCGATCGCCCGCAGCTATTTCCTGCAGGGGTCTTGCCAAATCGCGCTGCACTTCTGCTGGTAAAATCTGCAGGACATTAATTCCCATCGCATTTTTACCTTCCCATCCAAAAATCCGCCGGCCCGTTGGGTTGACTAAAATTACCTGCAAATTCGCATCCAACAACAGCGCCCCGTCAGCAATAGTTGAAACCAAAGTTTCTAACTTCGCTTTTTCCGCTGTCAACTCTTCAATATTTTGTTCTTCATAACTTTCGAGTTTTTCAGCCATCTCGTTAAAACTGCCGATTAACTCACCCAATTCTCCTCCTAAAGGTAGGTCAACTCGCTGCTTAAAATTCCCGCCCGCGATATTTTTGACTCCGAAAACTAATTGTTTGATCGGGTGAGTTATGGTCAGGGCATTAAATACAGCGCCCAAAATTACCATCACCCAAATCGTGACAAATACTGCTAATGTGACATCCCTAGTCAGATTTGAAGAGATAACTGCTGCGGGATTGGGGTTAATGCCGATCGCCAAAACTCCCAAATACTTGTCTTCGTGAATTAGTGGCACAAATACGTCGGTAACTTCTCCATCGGGCGTCAAATGCTGCCGCACCAAAGGCACAGAAGTCAAATTTCTCGCCTCAATGTCGGCGATAAAATTATCCGGGAGTTTAATTTGGCGGCGCAGTGTCAGGGAAGTACGCACCTCGGATTCGGAGAAAGGTATCCCCAGAAAAATATCTCCTCCTTCGTCGGCGTACAGCATATAGCGGACGCTGGAGGTGCTGCTGTAAAATTGTCGGGAAAAGCGGGCGACTTCGGAGCGATCGTTCTTCGCAATCATTGGCGCCACATTTGCCGATAACAGCAAGCCGAGATCGCGGCCGTAGCGGGTATCGTTAAGTCGGGCATCTTCCTGGATAGTATTCACGGCCCAGAAAGTCAAGCCGCTCATAATTAACGAAACTACGAGGGTAGCAGCAGCCATCAGGCGAGTCTGGAGGGTAAAATCCGACCACCAGCGGGCAATAATTTCTCCGATTTTGTTTAGTATGGCCAGCATTTTACCAGTTCACCAGTTCAATATTAAAAACAAGATTAAGTCAGTAGTTATTAGTCAGTAGTCAGTAGTCAGTAGTCAGTAGTCAGTAGTTATTAGTCAGTAGTCAGTAGTTATTAGTCAGTAGTAGTGCGAGTGTCCCCAGTCAGTAGTCAGTAGTTATTAGTCAGTAGTCAGTAGTTATTAGTCAGTAGTAGTGCGAGTGTCCCCGCTCCCTTTCCGTCATGGGTCATGGGTCATGGGTCATTAGCGATCGGGCAAGAAGGTAAAAGGGAAGAAGATATACACAGCAATCTTTTTAGCGATCGATATTTCACGTTTAATTAGGTAAATTTGCTTAATAGAGTTTTTGGTCGATCGAATTTTCTGCAGCGACTTGTCCGCTACCGCCACCGCAGAGATGCCAAACTTCATTGTTACACTTCTACTTTGAGAATGCTTGGCTTTCCGATGGCGGTCGATCGCGCAATGCCTAATTGCTGCGATCGCCCAGGGCTCGGCGGCCGATGTCGCGGCGACAGTAGACACCTTCAAATTGGATGCAATCTACCGCTGTGTAAGCTTTGTTTATAGCTTGTTCCAAAGTTTCCCCCGTCGCAGTCACGCCCAAAACGCGGCCGCCCTCGGTAACTAACTGCTGCTTCAACTGAGTACCGGCGTGAAACACCTCTGCACCGTTGGCTTCAGCTTCCTCAATACCTGTAATAACTTTGCCTTTTTGGTAACTTCCAGGATAGCCCCCCGAAGCCAAAACTACGCACACAGCAGCCCCCGACTTCCAGCGAATGGGATATTCGCCGAGACGCTGCTGACAACAAGCCAGCACCAAATCTTCTAGGGGAGTTTCCAACAGGGACAAAACCGCTTGAGTTTCGGGATCTCCGAAACGGCAGTTAAATTCTAAGACTTTCGGTTCTCCTTCCGCTGTAATCATTAAACCTGCGTAGAGAACGCCCCGGTAGTCGATATTGCGTTTTTGCAGCGCTGCGACGGTAGGTTCGAGAACTTCTGTTTGAATCCTGTCCATCAGTTCCGGGGTGACAATTGGGGCTGGGGCGTAGGCTCCCATACCGCCTGTGTTGGCTCCCTTGTCGCCTTCGCCGATGGCTTTGTGGTCTTGGGCCGGCAGCAGGGGTTCTACTACGATTCCGTCGGTGAGGGCGAGAATCGAGACTTCTTGACCTGTTAAAAATTCTTCGACAACGACTCGGATGTTATCGCTGCCGAATTCGCCGCGGAAAATGGTGTTGATGGCACTGTGAGCCATTTTGATGGTAGTAGCAACGGTGACTCCTTTGCCTGATGCTAGTCCGTCTGCTTTGATGACTATGGGAATTCCTTGCTCCACAACGTAGGCTTTGGCGGCTTCTGCGTTGGTAAATACGGCAGCTTTGGGTGTGGGGATGCCTGCTTCGAGCATCAATTGTTTGGCCCAGGATTTGCTCGATTCTATTTGGGCACCGGCTTTAGTGGGGCCAAAAATCATCACTTTTTTTTGTTGGAAGTAGTCAACGATGCCTAGCGATAGGGGCAATTCGGGCCCTACTATCACTAATCCGATGTTGTTGACCATCACAAAGCGTTCGATGCCTTGGAAGTCGTCGATGTTGAGCGACAGATTTTGACAGCCTTTGGTGGTAGCTGTGCCACCGTTGCCAGGTACGCAGAAGACTTGTTTAATCCGCGTAGATTCTAGCAGTTTTTTTACGATCGCGTGTTCGCGACCTCCATTCCCCACAACCAAAACTTTCACAGCATCCTCACCTATAAATTTTGTTCTCTGAATGTTTGATTTTCAGTGTTTGCACCTGTCTATCTGCTTTTTGCAGCGCCCTCAATTATGCCATGCTTAGCGCTAGGGAATTGCTAGATGTGGCACTTTTATGGAAGGCTGCGGCTCAACTGCTGTTTCCCTAATGCTGGGTTCGTGCAAGAATTAAAGACTTTCGCCACCCATTTTTTCTAGGTTCTGCCTCGAAAAAATCATGCAATTAAAACTCTTTTCTGGCTTTTAACTGTTCAATTAATGTAATTCATCGGGGGACAAATCGCGATAAAATAGGAAAGTTGACACCAGGAATTTTACTCACATGAAATCAAATCAAACCGCTGCGAGTTCGTCTGCCAAATTGAAGCGGGTGGGCGTTGTCGGCGGCGGCCAGCTAGCTTCGATGATGGGAGATGCTGCTAGCGCGCTGGGTATTGAATTGGTAGTGCAAACTCCTAATGCTACTGACCCGGCAGTTTCGGTTGCTGCGGGTGCTGTTTTGGCTGCTATTGATGATGTTAATGCTACTGCACAATTGGCTACTGGCTGCGATGTTATTACTTTTGAAAATGAGTTTGTTGATTTAGATGGTTTGCGATCGCTAGAACAGCAAGGTGTTTTATTTCAGCCGAGTTTGTCGTCGCTTTCTCCGTTGTTGGATAAGTACGTGCAGCGCTGTTATTTAAAAGGTTTGGGTTTGCCAACTCCGAGGTTTTGGACATGGGATTGCGGCGCGGATTTGCCGATCGACTTTCCGTTTGTGGTCAAAGTTCGCCGTCACGGTTATGACGGCCAAGGTACTTTTATTGTCAAGGATCGGGAGAGTTTTGAGTCGATTAGTGCTAAACTTAAAGGCCAGTCTTTACTGGTAGAAGAGTATGTGCCGTTCGATCGCGAGTTGGCCGTGATTGCTGCTCGATCGCCCGCTGGCGAAATTGCAATTTACCCGATCGTCGAAACCCAACAGCAAAATCAGGTTTGTCGCGTGGTAATCGCGCCCGCCGATATTAGTTTAGATCTGAAAGCCGAAGCAGGTGCGATCGCCCGCACTCTCCTCAACAGTTTGGAAGCTGTCGGCGTATTCGGCATAGAATTATTTTTAACCGCCGACAATAAGCTGTTAGTCAATGAAATTGCCCCCCGCACCCACAACTCGGGACATTTCACCATCGATGCTTGCGAAACTTCACAATTTGAACAGCATTTGCGCGCAGTTTGTCAACTCCCTTTAGGCAATTGCGATTTGAAATGTGCAGGTGCTGTGATGGTAAATTTGCTCGGCTACGAGTCGGTCGAGTCCGATTATGTAGAAAAACGAAAACAACTGGCACAAATTAGTGGCGCTTTTGTACATTGGTATGGTAAGAAACTATCGCGTCCCGGTCGCAAACTCGGTCACGTTACAGTTGTACTCGACGCAGAATCGGTGCAAAATGGGCAAACGTCCGCGAGTGCGATCGCTCAAACCGTAGAATCCATCTGGTATGCAGCTTAAATTGCTTGAAGCTTGCCAAAATCTGGTTAGTTGCTGTATATTAAATAAAGGTTCTACTGCGACGTTGGTGACTGCCAATAATGTTTTTTTGATCTATAACTCTTAACTCTCGGGAATCAAGATGTTTGGACAGCAGTAAACTGGGCTTGTACCCAGAAACTTTAAGTCCGAGCCAACGGTGCCCACCTGGTAAAATACCAGGTCAAAAGCTGAGGTAAGACGGCGTTGCGGGGAGCCATTATAATTTCGATTGAGATAGGCGCTGTGAAATACGGCCAGCCTATTTTTTTTGTTTAATTGGGCGAGCGCGAAGCGGAGGGATTGGGCGGAGCGAAGCGGAGGGATTGGGCGAGCGCGAAGCGGAGGGATTGGGCGGAGCGAAGCGGAGGGATTGGGAATTGGGCGAGCGCGAAGCGGAGGGATTGGGAATTGGGAATTAGTTTCGATCGCAAATAATCAATAACTACTGACTACTCAATGCTGACTAATAACCAATAACCAATAACTAATAACTTTAGCTGACGGGGCGACAGGTCGGTGTCCATTGCTGCAAACAACTGCAAGATTAGCCGATCGCCCAAGGCGCTGTATCTTCGAGCAATCCTGCTAAAATGCGACTAGGTGCGATCGGTTCAACTTCCGGCAAAAAGCGCCCGCCTTCAACTGCAGTCAATCCGAATTAACATTAATAAAAATGGTTTTTTCCATGCCCTACAGTGAATTTACACTCCGAAGGGCTAAACTGGTTTTTGGCTTAACAACAGTAGAAGCAGGGAGAATTTTGCCACCAACCGAGTCGATAGATCCTAGCTCCTATTTGATATAATCGCTAATTCAAGGATTGCCGCTGGCCACCGCTACGGGTTCTTAAAAAGCGCGATCGGAACTAATTATTAGTCCTATTTTAGTCAAAGTCCGCAAGATTTTACAGCAGCAAGTGAGTCTATTTTTGGGAGAAGATTTTAATGTTGAGCCGGAGTTGGGATTGAGCGGAGTTTGCGATTTTTAAATCAGTCGCTCTCCCGAACAAATATTAATCGAAGCGCCTGCATTTGTGATTGTTGAAGCAAAAAAAGCTGATTTGAAAGTGGGTTTGGGACAGTGCGCGGCCTAAATGGTGGTGGCTCAAAAGTTTAATGAAATTAACAATATCCCGATCGCCAGAATTTACTGCATCATCAGCAGCGTTACTGTTGGGAGATTTTTGAAGTTGGAGGCAAAAACTCTGACAATTGACCTCCATGGCTCTGCTGTGCCTCCTGTGGATCCGCTTTTGGGGATGTTGGTTTGGATGGTTCGGGACGGTTAGCTCGATCGACCTCAGCCTGAAAATTCTACAATCTGGGGTTGCGCGAAACCAAGGTGATGGCGCGATCGCCCTCCGAAGCTCTCCCTAAATCCCCCCCGCAAATCTCCCTTGCAGAAAGTACCAAAAACGTGATACCTTTGAGCCTTGTGTCCAAATAACACCAGCTCATGCCAAAACTCAAAACTCGCAAAGCAGCCGCAAAGCGCTTTAGAGCGACCGGCACCGGTAAAATTGTGCGCCGCAAAGCCTACAAAAGCCACTTGCTGCAACACAAAAGTTCAGCTCGCAAAAGCCGTCTATCTAAGCTGGTCGTCATTGATGAGACCAACGACGCTAACGTCCGGTTAATGCTTCCATACTTGTAAAGTTTAACGGAAATTAAAAATGACACGGGTAAAACGCGGTAATGTCGCCAGAGCGCGCCGCAAAAAAATTCTCAAATTGGCCAAGGGTTTCCGAGGCGCACAGTCGAAACAGTTCCGCACAGCTAACCAGCGGGTGATGCAGGCCCTGCGTAACAGTTATCGCGATCGCAAAAAACGCAAGCGCGATTTCCGCCGCCTGTGGATTGCTCGGATCAATGCCGCATCTCGCCTACACGGTACGAGTTACAGCAAGCTGATCGGCAACATGAGGAAGGCTAATATCGAAATCAACCGCAAAATGCTGGCACAAATGGCAATCATTGACCCGGCAACTTTCGGTAAAGTGGTAGAAATGGCCAACCGAGCTGCTGCTTGAAAGCTCGATCGGTTTTGAGCAGGAAAAAAGCAGAAGTAGGAAAGATTTAGCTATCTGCCAGAGAAGGAAAACTCCTGATAAATTTAGGAGGTTGAGACTAACTTTTCCTTCTTTGTTCTTACTTCTGAATTCTTGCTTTTTCCGCAATCGCGATCGCCCTATTCGATCGCCACTTGTTTTTTATACAGTTGCAGCAAATTTTCAAGATTGCTCGCGCATTAAAATAAATAAAACCCTCCACAGACCTACCTAATTTAAAAAAAACATGGATAGTAATTTGCTGATTGTTTACCTGTCAGTTCTGCTGGCTATACTTGGCAGCAGTTCCTGGTTTATTGTCCGCCAAATTCTCAAAACTAGGAAGCTGGAAATGTCTCTGGAACGCTTAGAAAATAAGCTGACCACCGAAAAAGGCACAGCACAGGAATACTACCAATTAGGAAGTATCTATGTAGATAAGAAGCTTTATTCGCAGGCTACCGTACTGTTTCAAAAAGCTCTGAAAGCCCAAGAATTAGAAGGCGATGAAAATCCAGCGTTTATTTACAACGCTCTGGGTTTTGCACACTTCGGCCAAGAACAGTACGACATCGCGATCCGCAATTACAAAGAAGCCCTGAAGTTGCAGCCCGAATACGTTACATCTCTCAATAATCTGGGTCACGCTTACGAGCGCAAAAAATTAATATCTCAAGCCTTGGAAATGTACGAACAAGCTCTCGCCTGCGATCCAGATAATGCCACTGCTAAAGGACGAGTAGAGTCCCTCAAAAAGCGTTTGGTAATCTATAACTGAGCGCCGGTTCGCACGGAGCAATACAGTTCCCGCAAACCTGGTTTCTCTCCGAAACCGGGTTTTTTATTTCCAGAGAAAAAGATGCTCAACTATTCAATACATTAATGCGTTAATTTTTAAGAACAGCAATTCGACCGATCGCTCGATCGCGCCCCGTCGGTGCAGTTTAAACTACTGTCAAGATAAAAGTAGTACCTGCAACGCCGGTCAGTCCTAAACAATAGAAGGAGGAGAACGTAGTGACATCAATTCTCGTTGTCGAAGATTCGTGGTTGACTCGCAGGGTAATCTGCAAAATCCTGCGAGCAGAAGGATACGAGACTTGGGAAGCATCGAGCGGCCCGGAAGCCCTAGAACTGCTGGCCACTAAAACCCCAAACTGTATGCTCTTGGATCTGTTGATGCCGGAAATGGAAGGTAGGGAAGTCCTGCAAGCCATGCGCTCACGAGGATATAAAATTCCAGTCATCGTAATTACCGCAGACATTCAATCCACCACCCGTTGCGAGTGTATCGATCTCGGAGCCCTAGCAGTCATACACAAAATGCCCAACTCAGACGAACTGCTCGGGTGGATCAAAAAAGCTCTCAGTCCCAGCGAGGAGAGTACCCAATGAAATTAAGCGCTCGAGAACTCGATGCTTTGCAGGAACTCGTCAACATCGGGATCGGTCAAGCTGCGGGGATTTTGAACGACATGATTGAATCTCCCATTCGCTTGCAAATCCCCTACCTCCAAATCCTGTCTCCCGCCGACGTACAAGCACAATTAGAGGGACACCTCAATGGCGAACAAATCGCCGCCGTCCAGCTCAAATTTACAGGCTCCTTTGGAGGCATTGCTCAGCTAGTCTTTCCTACCAACAGCGCAGCCAGTCTAGTCACCATGCTTACCGGGGAAGAAGCCGGAACTCACGACCTAGATGCAGTCAAAATTGGTACGCTCAGTGAAGTAGGAAATATTGTCATTAACGGGGTGATGGGTGCAATCAGCAACGTACTTCAACAACGCCTGAATTACTCAATTCCCAATTACATGGAAGGGACGATCGGTAGTTTGCTGATATCTGGCGGTTTGACTACTGATACAGTTGTTTTATTAGCCCAGACCCGTTTCATTATTGAAAGACTCCACGTTGAAGGAGATATCATCCTCATTTTCAATGTCAATTCCTTTGACACCTTGTTGGCTGCAATCAATCAACTTGCCGGGGGTCTATGATCCAAGAGAGCAAAACTATTGAGGAAAAGTTTGGAGTTCTCGACAGCGTACCAGTCGGCGCGTGTTTGCTGCGAGACGATTTTGTGGTGCTGTTTTGGAATGTCTGTCTCGAAGACTGGACGAAAATTCCCCGCGACCAAATCTTGGGAACAAATATCAAAACTCATTTTCCTCACCTAAGCCAGCTAAAGTACGCAACTCGCTTCGAGCAAATCTTTGCAGGAGGCCCGCCAACAATTTTTTCTTCTCAAATTCACAAGCACCTGATTCCAGCAACTTGGCAAGACGGCCAGCAGCGCATCCAGCAAACTACTGTGACGGCTGTCCCTGCACTCCCACCGGGCGTTGCCGAACTGGATGTCATCGGCTTGGTTCGATCGACTGTGGAGTTGGAACCAGAAGGTATCGCACCACCAGCAGAAGCAGTTGGTTCTCCAGCGCCCTCAAAGAGTGGGAGTTCAATTTGGCCTTACGACTTTTTGGGATCAAACTGCCAATCGTTTTACGCCCTGTTGGTGATTCAAGACGTGACCGACCTCACTCACCGCATCCAAGCTTACCGCACGATGCGGGATCAAGCTTTGGAAGAAGTGCAAGTGCGCCAGCGCGTCGAGGAAGAATTGCGCGAGAGCCAACATTTCATCCAGCAGATTGCAGACGCGGCGCCTTATTTGCTCTACATCTACGATTTGACCGAACAGCGTAACGTCTACGTTAACGGTCAGGCTTTTAAATTGCTCGGCTACCATCCCCAAGAAATTTTACAGATGCAAACGGCTTTGTTTTCCAGTTTGGTGTACCCAGAAGATTTGGAGAAGGTTGCCGCCCACCTGCAAAAATTTCCCCAGGCTCAAGACGGCAGCATTGTTGAGTTGGAGTACCGACTGAAACATCGATCGGGCGAATGGCGCTGGTTCCGCTGTCGCGATCAAGTGTTCGCCCGCAAAGCATCAGGTGAACCCGAACAAATTTTCGGCACCGCTCAAGATATTACCGAGTACAAGCGGGCAGAAGAAGCGCTGCGGCAGCAAAACGAACGGGAACTGCTGATGGCGACAATTACTCAGCACATCCGCCAGTCTCTGGATTTGGGCGAAGTGCTCAGCACGACTGTCAACGAAGTACGCCAGTTCCTTCAAGCCGATCGAGTGATGATCGTCCGCTTCCACCCCTGTAGCGGCAATCTCTGCGCTGCACCCACGGGGTCAGTAACAGTAGAATCGGTAGCTCCCAACTGCAAGCCGATGCTGGGGGAAACCCTAGACAATTTCTCTTTTGACGAGTTCTATATCGAAGCGTACCAACATCGAGCAATCCGACCCGTGGCCGATGTCTCGGCGACCGATTTGCCGCCATATCAAATTGACTGGCTCGCACAATTCGCCGTGAAAGCTTATTTGGTAGTGCCACTAGTACAAGGAGAGGAGTTGTGGGGGCTGCTGATGGCGCACCAATCCCGTCCCCGACAGTGGATGCAGTTAGAGGTGGAGTTGCTGTCGAATCTGGCCGCCCAGTTGGCGATCGCGATCAAGCAAGCAGAACTCTACCAGCAATTGCAAGCAGCCAACCTCAAGTTAGAGCGTTTGGCTACTTTGGACGCACTCACCCAGCTAGCAAACCGCCGCCGGTTCGATCAGTATTTAGACATTGAGTGGCGCAGACAAGCCAGGGAACAAACGCCTCTGTCGCTGATTCTGTGCGATATTGATTCTTTTAAAAGTTACAACGATACCTACGGACATCCAGGGGGAGACGAATGTTTGCGGCAAGTCGCCAGCGCGATCGGCCGTTCAGTCGATCGTCCCGCCGATTTAGTAGCTCGCTACGGAGGCGAAGAATTTGCCGTAATTTTGCCAAATACCGAGATTCAAGGAGCCGTGCGAGTAGCCGAACACATACAGCTCAAAATCTCCGCTTTGCAGCTTCCTCACGCTGGTTCTCAGGTAAGCCAATACGTCACCGTCAGTCTGGGTGTAGCGAGTATGGTTCCTGCCTTTGAATCGGGGGCCTCGATTTTGATTGCTGCAGCCGATCGAGCGCTGTACGAAGCTAAACGACTTGGGCGCGATCGCATCCAAGTTTACCAAGTAGACCCTGCCTCACCCAAAACCAACGGCACAGCAACTCCCGCGCGCCGGGAGGAGTTTTCCCGGCCCAATACTAATTTCCCGTCACCCACAAGCGTTTGACTTCTGCCAATATTTGTGCATTGGGAACAGACACTGGCAAGAATGCCGGAGTAATACCGCCTGAGATTTAAGACTTTAGATTAAAAATTAAATAATTTAACTGAATGTGAGTGGGAAGTCCCGCACCCTACCTGTACTCAGGTGACGGGATGAAAACGAACCAGAAACAAGTTGAGCGATAGCGAATCAGTGATACAATTGCACTATCTTGACCACTATCCTCCTAGGCGAAAACCAAGCTAAACGGAGCGTGTAGCCAGAAAAAGTATGGGTCTTAGGAACTAGGACTCCTGCCTGTGGAGGGAAGATCAGACTACTTGCTTCAACGGATAGCAACAGCACATCCCAATGAATCAGGAAGCCAGTGCTGTATGCTACGCATCAGCGTCTGGTAGTTCACATCCAGTAAAGCCATTGAGGAGCATCTGGTGTTTGGCATTTGATGTGCGATCGCATCAATCAAAAAATGCTTTTTGCCCAACTAAGATGCTCCTAGCCATTGATACCTTTAGCGGTATCCCCGTCTCCCCATACCCAGTCTAATTTTGGGCTTCACATCATCCCAAGAAATCCCCCACCCAACGAGTCCATCTTGAAACAGAAAAGCTTAAGGCGCTGCCGCCGCCCTGCGGTTGGCCACAATCAGATTAGCCTGATACTCTGCCGCTTTTTGCTGAGCCTTTTGATAGTTCGGGCTAGTTGACGGCACGGCTCTCATCAGCCCAACCGCTTTCTGCCACTCGCTTGCTACTGCACTCCACTCATTTTGAGACTGAGCCGTCTGGGCCAACACAGCCGCCTTCTGAGCGTTGTTAACGCCTTCTCTCCAAGGATCTGGCTTAGGCGCGACGGCTTTTGGTGCAGGAGAAGCTGCCTTGGGCGCTGGAGATGTCGGAGCTGGGCTGGCGGGCGCTGCTGTGGGAGAGGCTTTGGCTACAGGAGAAGCTGGCTTTGGAGTTGCGCCAGATGCGTTTGGAGAGGGTGCGGTGGGGGTTTTTGATGCGCTAGATGAGGCTTTGGGGGAGGGGGAAGCAGCTTCGGGGACGCTTGGTTCTGGGTTCGAGCCGCCGAAGGGCAAATTTCCCGTGAAGTAAAGCCCTGCGATCGCCACCACAGGCACTAAGATACCCACAGGTATTACCCATTTGGGGAATTGTTTTTTCGCAGGCGTGGCTATATCTTCGTGTTCGTGTTCGTCTTCGTCGCCGTCATCTCGATCGAATTCTGATTCTTGATAATAGTCTTCGTCTTCGGGTTCGACATCATCTAAACCTATAGAATCATCAGGTATTCCAATCTCGGAGGGGTAAAGCGACTCTTCGGGCATCAGATTTATTTCATCTTCCCACGCAGCCGAGCCGTCACCTGTTCGACGTCCGTAAACCTTGACAGTATGAATTGATTCGACTCCCAAATTCGTCATCCCGTTGCGGATGAAATCGACCAATGCCATTTGACTCGGTACTTTGCTGGACTCCAAAATTATGTGGAGGCAGCCGTTGTCCCGCGTCACGTCGGCTTTGATGCCTTTGGGTTGGAGTGTACGGTTGATGCTAGATGCGATCGTATCTGGATCGCCCTGCTTGAGAAGTTCCTGCAGGTTTTGTTGTGTCATGGGTAGCGCTCTTTTTTTTTTGGGGGGGGTTGGAGAGCCGGCAAATAATATTATTAACCGATCGGCGTTAGGCTGCGGACAATATTTATTTACCACATTAGCTTCTAGTGTGGCATTCTGAGACTATTTCTCCTATCTATTCAAAACCTTTTGATGTGCGATCGGGCATTAAGCACCTACGCGCCAGCAAAATTTGTTGTAAAAATTTACACTCATCCCGCCCAACACTGATATTTGCTGTCACAGAGTCGCCATCCGCCCCAATTTTTAGTATTTCCTGCAAGCTCCCTTGATTCATTTGTGGAGTGCATTGAAAATCTAAATAAAATCTAAAAACAACGCTTCGGGCTGCAGATGCAGGAAAAATAAGACATCAGCGAAACAAGCTAGAAAGTTCTATAACTTTGGTTTGCAGAGTTGAGATTTCTTCCCGGCCCCGTTTTAAAGAAGCTTCTAATTCTAGGAGCAAAGGCAAACTTTTTTGCAGTTTTTCTAAGCTGGCGTTCTTGACTTCTTGACGAAAATAGTATATGCGTTTGGGATTGCCGAGGTCTAAAGATCGAGCAATTTTATCGTCGCCCTCGCCCGCTTGGATCATTGCCTTTACCCACAGCCAAATCCGAAACTTACCAGTCAAGCCCGCCACAATCCTCAAACCAGGCTCGTTTTTGGCCGCTAAGCCCGCCAATAACTCCAAAGCGCCTCCCGTATTGCCCTCGCGAATTGCATCGGCTAGTTGGAAGGTATTCTGGGCGTGACAGTGCACTAATGCGGCTACTTCCTCCGGGTTGAGAGGTTGGCTGCGGTTGCCGGCAAAGAGCCGTAATTTTTCTAATTCGCTGTATAGCTGACGGGTATCGCTACCGATGGATTCGGCCAAAAGTTCGATCGCCGTGGCGGTCAATTTGACGTTCATTTCGCCGGCAACTTGGCGCGCCCGCTGGGCTAATTCCTTGTCATTCCAAGGCGGAATCGGTGAAAATTCGCGAAATTCGCCGGACTTGTTGAGTAGCTTGGTAGATTTGAGCCTGCTGTCGGGTTTTTTGACGGATGTCAGCAGCAACACTGTTGTAGGGGGAATCACCGGCAGCGTCCGTTCCAATTGGGCCAAGAGTTCTGGAGAACACTGCTGGGTGAGAGTCGTATTTGTCAGCCAGACAAAACGGCTGCCGCTACCGAAGGGGGGTGTTAAGGCTCGATCGAGTCCTTCGATCACTGCGTCGGGCCGATCGGCGATTATCTTGTCATAGTTAAAACTAGCCCAGTTGGGGTCCAGGACTGTTTGGCGCAATTTTGTGACTGCTTGCGCGATCGCAAAGTCGTCTTCCCCCCAAAATAGGTAAAACTGCATATTTAAAGCTCTGTACAGGAAAAAATTTGAGTCGCACGATCGTCGGCTTGTCCAACATATCCTGAATCCGACTGTTGGAAGCCCGCACCATAATATAAAATTTGGTGTGGGAGTATTTCACCGCGAGGAAATCAAGATTGGATGATACTTATCAAGCTTACGTAAACCGGGTGGCGCGAATGACGCTGCTGGACTCCTATAAGTCCCAGATGGAACACATCCAGGAATCTCCAAAATTTAAGCCTGATGAAGCCGGTCACAGAAATCCTGTACCTTTTCCGGGTTATTCGGTGATTACGCCACCTGCGGGGGAAGATGCAGAAAATACTGCTCTTTATAGTAATTTGCAGTCAGTCCAACAACGGCTATTGCAGGAAATCGCGGACGGTGCGATCGTAGCACTGCCTCCTGATAGCTTCCATTTAACCGTGGCAGATCTGATTTGGAGCAGCGCTTTTCAAGATGCCTCTGAGAACAATCCAGAATTTGAGAAGCAACTGCGCGATCGAATGAAAGAGTGTTTTGCCACCTGCAAACCCTTGGCGGGAGGCCCGGAGATTCGCTGGACTGTGCTGGGGTTGATGGTGATGACTAGGGCTGTGGGTGTTTGTTTGGCACCGACTGACGAAAACTCTTACAAGCAAATTCTAGAGTTTCGGCGATCGATCTATCAAAATCCCGATTTAATTGCTTTAGGAATTGAACAGCAATATCATTTGACGGCACACATTACTCTGGCTTATTTTGGGGACACCGGACCGAATTTAGACCGCGATCGTTTGGCCGCCGTGATGTCTGAGTTAAATGACCAATGGCTTGACACGCCACAAGAACTGTGCGTGCACCGAGCCGAACTGCGGAAGTTTGACGACATGACTAGCTACGTGCGGCAACCGGATTGGCCTGTTTTTGAATTTTAACGTAAGCAAGAGGGAAGAAGGAAGAGGGAAGAAGGAAGAAGGCTATAAGGGCGAAGCTGAGCGGGTGAAAAGAAGTCCGAGGGAAGAGGGAAGTTCGGCAACGAGCTAGGTAGGGAATTTAACGGATACAAGTCAGAATTCAGAGGACTCAATCAAGGAAAATTCTCCCCACTCTCCATTCTGCCCACTCTCCATTCTGCCCACTCTCCATTCTGCCCTTCTCCGCCTCTCCCATCTCCTCTGTTTCAAGGGTCAGGATACTGCCTATAGCGGTTCTCACAAAAGTGAGGTATGCCCTGTTTGGCCGATGCCCGATGCCCTGCGCGGGCCGATGCCCGATGCCCTGTTTGGCCGATGCCCTGTTTCGCCGATGCCCTGTTTCGCCGATGCCCTGTTTGGCCGATGCCCTGCGCGGGCCGATGCCCGATGCCCGATGCCGGATAGTGCCTCATCTTTCTGAGAAAGGCGATATTAAATGCTTTAATTATTCTGGCTTGGTAACAAAATCAAGCAAAAAATTTATGATAAACCCGGAAAAATCAGTAATTCTGGTTTTTTACTTTTTGCTTAAATAGTGACTGTACACGTTGTTGGTATTGGTTTAGATGGAGCTGCTGGGCTGAGCGAATCGGCGCGGCAGGTTGTAGGAACGGCCGCTCTGCTGGTAGGGAGCGATCGACATTTGAGCTATTTTCCCGATCGCGGCCGAGAGCGCTGGGTGTTGGAAGATTTAACCGAAGCAATTCTCGAAATTCGGCGCTGGCTGGCGGAAGTACCGCAGTTAGAGGCGGATGCGGAAACTGTGGAAAGGGGCCGAGGTTCGATCGTCATTTTAGTAGCCGGCGACCCCATGTTCCACGGCTGGGGAAAGTTACTAATTTCCCAAATTCCGCCAGATAAATTGACATTTCACCCCCATGTGAGCTCGGTGCAACTGGCCTTCAACCGCTTGCAAATCCCGTGGCAGGATGCTCATTTTGTGGCCTCCCAGGGACGTTATTTTGAGGAACTGACGGCAAAACTTAAGTTAGGTGTGGAAAAAATTGCCGTGCTCGCGGACGAAACTCTCACTCCGGCGGCTTTAGCAAATTTGGTGAAAGCTCTAGATTTGCCGGCACGCTATCAGTTTTGGGTTTGCGAAAATTTGGGTTCTCCAGAGGAGAAGGTGGGTCTTTATTCTCTAGAAGCTTTGCTGGGAGAGTCTTTTTCACTTCTGAGCGTGGTTGTAATGCAGAGGGTGTTCCCGCCCGCAGAAGCTTTGGATTTGGCAAGTTTGCCTTCGTTGGGGATTCCGGATGCAGCTTTTATCTGTGGCGGCGACAGGCTTGGTTTGACGGTGGAACGGGAGGTGCGGGTGTTGGTGCTGGCACAGTTGGCTTTGCGGCCGGAACAAGTTGTCTGGGATGTGGGTGCTGGTAACGGTTCTGTGTCGATCGAGATTGCTCGTTTATTCCCGCAGTCTGAGGTATACGCGATCGAACAAACGGTTTCTGGTACTTCTGCGATCGAACTCAATTGTAGTCGTTTTGAGCTGCAAAACGTGCTTTCGATTCATGGCAGGGCACCGGAAATTTTGCACCGCTTGCGCCCGCCGCACCGGATTTTTATTGGCTGCAGCGGTGGAGGGCTGACCAAAATTTTGGGCGTTTGCGCCCTGCGGCTGCTCGCTGGAGGCTCGATTGTCTTAGCTTTGGATGTTTTTGAGGATATTGCTATTGTTTTGAGCTGGATTGGCGATCGGGTGCGCCGGGAACCGCACTGGAGTTACCGCATCGTGCAGGTGCAGTTGTCGCGTTCTATTTCTGCCGGCAGTTTGACTCGTTTTGAGGCGCTGAATCCTATTTCGATTGTGACGATCGATCGACATTTGAATTAATGTCTGATTTTTAACCGCAGATTAATGGCTGTGTTATCTATGTTTTGTTTTTTTATTGAATCTAATCTTTTTTTTACCGCAGAGGGCGCAGAGGAAGAGAATAGGTAATTTTAAAGGGGTTGGGGGTATTAGGTTTTAATTTTTAATTAACAAAAGTACGGCTGCTGTTGCTAGCAATAACAGAATTCCGGCTGCACCGGCTAGGGGTTTTGCGGCAATTCCTGTAATCCATTCTGGTACCTTAGAAGTTGGTTTAATTGCGCCTTCTGTATCTACGGTAGTTATACCCCAAATCCAAGCTGCGTGAATGCCGATCGCCAATCCTAAACTGCTATTGTCGGCGATGCGGGCTAAGGTTAAAACCATGCCCATCACCCACAATCCCGGCAGTTGCGGTAGGGTTTCTTTGGCGGCCCAAATGAGGTGGGTGATCGCGAAAATGAAACTGGCGATCGCACTTGCTATTAATATTGAGTAATCTTGCTGGAGGATTGTTTGCAAGCAGCCGCGAAAGATTAACTCTTCTGTGGCGCTAATCCACAGTCCTAATAACAGAGTCAGCAGACTAGCAGGATTAATGATTAATGCCCAGAAGTTAATGTTTTTTTCGCCTGTTTCGGTGGAAGTTTCACCTTTTTTTAACTCGATCCAGCCTGCAGTTAATTGTAGACCGAATAAAATTACTAAGCTGATTATTCCTAATCCTAATCCCCCCAGTAATGATATCAAAACTGCGGGTTGCCAATCCCAACCCCAGTTAGCAAAAGTTGTGTTTTCGATCCAACTTGTCGCCCACAAAATGAAGGGTACAATCAGGTATAGGGAGGCGAGTAAAGGTAGTTTTTTGTTTCCCAGGGGTTGGGGCGGATGCCATTTGAGGGCGATCGCCAGTACGATCGCTACGGGTAGCCACACAGCAATCCAAGTTGAGAAAAACAAGATTATTTTGATAATTGCTGGTATTGATGGCGACATCAGTCGCAGGTTGTTTATGCTATTCCACATTTAATGGGTTGCAACTATAATACTGTTGATTGTGTTAGTTGTTAGTTGTTAGTTGTTAGTTGTTAGTTGTTAGTTGTTAGTTGTTAGTTGTTAGTTGTTAGTTGTTAGT
>NZ_JAUBTN010000077.1:0-29650 GCF_036705055.1 Microcoleus sp. CZ3-B2
GAATTGGGAATTGGGAATTGGGAATTGGGAATTGGGAATTGGGAATTGGGAATTGGGAATTGGGAATTGGGAATTGGCCCGCGCAGGGCCGCGCAGGCGAAGCGAAGCCCAAAAGTTTAAATCTCCTAGCTGGTAGCTAACCCTCTCTCTTAATTACCGATTACCGATCGCTCGTGCTTACCTCATGTTACACAGAACCGCTATATCACTGTATTTTCCTTGTCCGGGACTGACTGAATTACGCGATCGAGTCAGATAGGGGAAAAAGCGCGATTCGGGAATAAAATTGTGCATAAGGCCGCAACAAGAGCAGAGGCAACCAAGGCTATAAACTAGCCTGAAAAATTAAACATAGTTCCCAAGACAGATAACAGATTATGTCTGTCGGTAGATAATAAAATGTAGCAGATAATTTAAGTGCGCTCTGATATCCGATCGCCCGCTCAGACCGAAAGACATCAAAACGACTAGATAGATGGAACCTTGGCAAACCCCACAAACTAATTTAACCGACATTTCGATCGCAAAGCTTCTGTCGCGCCGCACCCCTCGATCGCCCGATTTGCAAGCAGAAAATCGGGCGCTGCAAACCCTTGCCCGAAAACTGGCAACCTCCCCCCGCACCATGCTCCAAACACTCGCGGCGATCGCGCGAGAGTTGTGCCGCGCAGGTAGCGTCGGAGTATGCTTGCTAACAGAAAATGCCACATCAGAACAAACTTTTTATTGGGAAGCGTTAGCGGGCGCGTGGAAAGCCGCAGAACAACCAAACACACCTCGGACGCTCAATGAAGTCGGAGCCAATCTAGACTTCCAAACTCCCCAGCTTTACCTGCATCCAGAACAATACTTACAGGACTTGCTGCCGCGCCCGCTGCCGATCGCCGAAGCCTTAGTCCTGCCACTGCTAGCAGAAAATCAACCGCTGGGAGCAATCTGGATTGTCTCCCACGATGGCGGCCAGTTCGATACCGAAGACTTGCGGATCGGGCTGGTGCTAGCAGACTTTGGCGTTGCCGCCCTAAAAGTCGATCGCGCCGATCGCACCAAAGAAGCTTTGTTCGATCGCGAAGAACGCTGGCAGCTTGCGTTGCAGGGCAACAACGACGGCATTTGGGAACACGATTTACAAACAAATTGTCATGTAGCGAGCGATCGCTGTTTACAGATTTTGGAACGCCGGCCCGAAGAAGTCAAGGATCTAGCCCAATACGTGAGCTACATTCATCCCGACGACTTGGAGAGAATTCAAAGCAAGTGGCAGGAACACTTGCACTCCAAAACCTCCCATTACTGCGGAGAATACCGCATCCTCTGTCCCGACGGGCGCTACAAATGGATTTTAGTCAGAGGGCGAGCAGTTTGGGACGAGTCGGGCAATCCCGTGCGCGCCGTGGGTTCCCTGACAGATATCAACGATCGCAAACAAACAGAAACAGCCTTCCAACAAAGCGAAGAACGTTTGAGCGTTGCCATCGAAGGCTCCGGCATGGCAACCTGGGATCAAGACTTAGTAACAAATCGAGTAATTTGGTCGGCGAACCATTTCAGGATTTTCGGCACAGAACCGACATTGAGCGGCGAAACAACGCTCGCACTGTGGAAAAACTGCGTGCATCCAGACGACTTAAAGCAAGTCATGCAAGCAGTCAAAACAGCTCGGAAAACCCGCGCGCTATACTCGATCGAATACCGCATCATCCGCGCCGACACCAAAGAAATCCGCTGGTTGAGCGTGTCCGGGCGCTATTTCTACAACGCAGCAGGCTCCGCAGTGCGGTTGATCGGAGTAGTATTGGATGTTACCGATCGCAAAAAAGCCGAACTCGATTTGCAAGAAAGCCACAACCGCTTTCAACTAGCGACAAGGGCGATCGACGGCATGGTGTTTGAGTGGGATATAGCATCCAACAGCGTTTACCGTTCCGAAGGACTGTACTCCCTCGTCGGTGTCCGCCCCGAGGACGCACCGGCCACCCTAGAGTGGTGGAGAGAACGCATCCATCCCCTCGATTTGGCCCGCATCGAGGCCGAGACGGAAGCAATTTTGACTTTTGAGCGCTACGAAAGCGAGTACCGAGTCCGGCACGAAGACGGCCGCTGGATCGATGTTTGGCAGCGCGGCACCGCGATTCGCAACCAGCAAGGCGAAGTGACCAAAGTAGTCGGCTTCACCAGCGACATCACCAAGCGCAAACAAGCAGAAACAGCCCTGCGCGATCGCGAAACCCACCTGCAGTTGATACTCGACAGCGCCAAAGACTACGCCATCTTCACCCTAGACACCGGCGGACACCTTACCAGTTGGAACGCAGGCGCAGAGAGATTGCTGGGCTATTCCGAAGCAGAAATCGTCGGCCGGCACGGACGAATCATCTTCACTCCAGAAGACTCAGCAGCCAGAAAGCCGGAATTAGAAATGCACCTAGCGCTGACTGAAGGAAAAGCAGAAAACGAGCGCTGGCACCTGTGCAAAGACGGCAGCCGTTTTTGGGGCAGCGGGCTGGTGATGCCCCTGCGCGACGCAGCAGGCGACGTGCAAGGTTTCCTGAAAATCATGCAGGACAAAACCGAACGCCGGCAAATAGAAGAAGCACTGCGGCAAAGCGAAAATCGCTACCGCACTCTAGCCGATGCCGTGCCGCAGTTAATGTGGATCAACACCGCCGACGGCAGGTTAGATTTTTGCAACCAGCACTGGCTAAGCTACACGGGCATGATTCCAGAATTGCCTCTGACAGTGCCTGTGCTGGAATTATTTCATCATGAGGATTTGCCCGCAGTTGTCGCCACCCGCACTCAGGCGATTCAAGCAGGGGAATCCTACGAATTTGAATGTCGGGTACGCAGGTTTGACGGCACCTACCGCTGGCATTTGGCGCGACTTGTCCCCGTCAAAGACAGCCGGGGAAAAGTGCTGCAATGGGTCGGAATCGGCATTGATATTGACGATCGCAAACAAGCCGAAGAAAGCTTAGCAGAAAGCGACCGCCGCTTCCGCTTCCTGGCTGAATCGCTGCCCCACCTGATTTGGAATGTAGACTCCGCCGGGGCACTTCGGTTTGCCAATCAAAAATGGTCGGAATATCTGGGAATGTCCTACGAGGAAGCCGCTCAAAACAATTGGGAGTCTCTAGTGCCGCCGTTGGATTTGGCAGAATGTTTTGCCCGCTGGCAAGAATGTCAAATCACCGGAGAAGTTTATCAAGTTGAGTTCCGCCTGCGGCGGGCCTCCGACCAAATGGAACGCTGGCATTTGTCCCGCGCCGTGCCAATTCGCGACGGCCTCGACCAGATTGTCGAGTGGATCGGCACGAATACCGACATTCACGATCGCAAAAAAGCCCAACTCAACGAGCAGTTTCTCTCCGGGCTCGAACTTCGCTTGCTACAAGGCTCCAACGCCGCAGAAATGTTGTGGGAAGCTATGAGCAGTCTGGGAGAATATCTACAGGTCGATCGCTGCATCTGGTACGAAATCGATACTGCAGCGGGACTGGCAATGGTCGAGCGAGACTGGCACCAGCCGGGCTTAGCGAGTATCGCCGGCACCTATCAACTCTCAGACTTTAAGACGCCCGAATTGAAAGCTCTCTCGATGGCAGGTCAAACACTTGTCATCTCAGATATCGCTAATTACCCGGATACAGCCTCTTTGGTCGATAATTACGGTGCCCTTAGCATTCGTGCTTTAGTCGATGTTCCCTGCCTTGAGGAAGGGCGCTGGGTGGCTGTTTTGGCGGTGACATCACAGGCAGTGCGGCACTGGCAGATTGATGAAGTTTCGCTGGTGCAGGAAATGGTGGCTCGCCTCTGGACGGCGATCGGGCACGCGCGAGCCCTGCAGGACTTGCACGACAGCGAGGATCGGTTCCGCGCCCTAGCTGACAACATCGCCCAGTTGGCTTGGATGACAGATGCCACAGGATGGATTTTCTGGTACAACCAGCGCTGGTTTGACTACACCGGCACCACTCAAGAGCAAATGCAAGGCTCGGGCTGGCAGCAGGTGCACCACCCGAAACACGTCGATCGGGTTGTCGCAAAATTTAGGCGCTGCATTGAAAAAGGCGAAGCCTGGGAAGATACTTTCCCGATTCGCGCCAAAGACGGCTCCTACCGCTGGTTTCTCTCCCGCGCCGTGCCGGTGCGCCACGAGAAAGGCAATTTGCTGCGCTGGTGCGGTACCAATACCGACATTACCGATCGCCTCAATGCAGAAGAGGAACGGGAACGCCTGCTAGGCCTCGAAAAGGCCGCCAGGGAGGAAGCAGAACAGGCTAACCGCGTCAAAGACGAATTTTTGGCTGTTTTGTCCCACGAATTGCGGACTCCCTTAAACCCGATTATGGGCTGGGCTAAGCTGTTGCAATCGAACGTGCTGACACCGCAAAAGCAGCGCTACGCCCTAGAAACGATCGAGCGCAACGCCAAACTACAAACTCAGCTAATCGAAGATTTGCTCCACGTGTCGGGGATTATGCAAGGCAAAGTCAGTTTGAATATTGTACCTGTGGATTTAGCTGGGGCGATCGACAGCGCTATGGAAACTGTACGTTTGTCGGCCCAAGTCAAATCGATTCAAATCAACGCTCAATTTGCACCGAATGTCGGCAGGGTTTTGGGTGATGGGGGCAGACTTCAGCAGGTTGTGTGGAATTTGCTGTCAAATGCTGTCAAGTTCACCCCGGCGGGAGGCAAAATCGACATTGCTCTCGATCGGGTTGACACTGACGCTCAAATTAGTGTAACTGATACGGGCAAAGGCATAGAACCTGATTTTGTACCCTACGTGTTCGACTATTTCCGGCAAGCTGACAGCACGTACACGCGCAAGTTTGGCGGATTGGGTTTAGGATTGGCGATCGTCCGCCATCTCGTCGAGCTCCACGGCGGCACGGTGACATCCGACAGTGCAGGCGAAGGAAAAGGCGCGACTTTTACAGTCAAAATCCCCCTGATGCCCGTGCAACCTCCGACAATTCCTGCTGCAAGTGCGCCACCGGAGAAGTCCTTCAATTTGAGCGGTATCCGGGTGTTAGCGGTGGATGATGATGCTGATGCGCGAGATTTGGTGGTTTTTCTGTTGGAGGATTGTGGCGCAAGCGTGACGGCAGTTTCTAACGCTGCCGATGCCTTGGCTGCTTTAATTGTGTCTGTGCCGGATCTGCTGTTGAGCGATATTGGAATGGCCGACACTGACGGTTATATGTTGCTGCGGCAGGTTCGGGCTCTACCTGCGGAGCAAGGGGGACTTGTGCCGGCGATCGCCCTCACCGCTTATGCTGGAGAAATTGACTACCGGCAAGCGCTGGCTGCAGGTTTCCAGCGGCATCTTTCTAAGCCTTTAGATCCTGACAAGTTGCTGCAGGCGATGTTGGATTTGCTCGATCGTTCTGGTTGATTTTTTCCAGGTCTTTTTGTGTGTAAAAGGTCTTTGTTTAACGAACCGCGAAGACGCAAAGGGCGCGAAGGAAGAAGGGATGAAGAAAGGCAGAAGTTAATCATCTCAAGTCGGGTTCTACCGACGATGATTTTGAGCGTGCGACGGTTGTTCGAGCGCGCATGATCTCAAACAAAAAAACCTCGCAAAATGGAGGTTTTTTGATGATTTTTGATGCTAGTCCGACAAGTGATAAGCCTTTCTGTGCTCTCATAGGAGGTACTATCCGGGATAGGGCATAGGCCAAACCGGGCATAGGGCATCGGGCATCGGGCATAGGCCAAACCGGGCATCGGGCATCGGCCCGCGCAGGGCATCGGGCATCGGCCCGCGCAGGGCATCGGGCATCGGGCATTGCAACCAACAAACAACAAATAACCAATAACCAATAACCAATAACAACTGTTAACTGTTAACAGTCAACAGTCAACAGTCAACATCACCAGGAGTGCAACCGGAATTGATATTAAATATCCTATTCCTGCATGATTGTCTGCTGCAAGTCCACGGGAGCATTAACGGTAGTCGGTACGCACGGCTGGATCGCGATCGCCCGTTGTAGTTGTATAGCGGACAGTTTCTTCGCGTTTGCGGGGAATTAAACCGAACAAACCAGTTAAGCCTAGCAAGCCCAACCATCCCCAATCAAAACCGCGATCGGCATCAGCATTGTACACATCGGAGCGAGGAATGGTAGTGGTAGTGGTGGTGCTGTTAGTAGCGGGAGCTGGAGCTGTCTGAGCATCGGTGCTCGGAATAGTAGTAGTTGTGGTGGTTCTGCTGTTAGTACCGGGAGCTGGATCTGTCTGAGCCGAAGCAGGCAGATGAGTTGGCACAATGGCTAAACCAGCAGCTATAATACCTGCACCAATTGCCTTGGATAAATTAGAACGCTTCATAATTCAAATGCTCTCTGCTTAGAAAAATCTTTAACTGTCACCAATATATCGATCGGCTATTAAAGCTACATCCACCTCTAGCAGTAAACATTCCTAAATTCCAGCTATCACTATAGATTTATCTCCAATTTTTAGCAGGCACACGAAATTAAACATAGCTCGCGCAGGCACTCCGACACTAGAAATCCCCGGCCTCGTACCTCCCTCGCCGGTTTCGGCACTCCGGGACTTCCGACAACTTAATCATGTGTTGTTGACAAAAAAAGGTACACTCAGATCTTGCACAGACAACAGTTGGAACTCGATCGACGGAGATCAAAACTTTTGGGAATAGAGCTACGCAGCTACGTATTTCTAGACAACTTGCAGCCGCAGCACGCAGCATACATCGGCACAATCGCCGCTGGATTCTTGCCGCTTCCTGGGGATGCGTCGCTGTGGATAGAAATCTCACCCGGTATCGAAATTAACCGAATTACCGATGTCGCCCTCAAATCCGCCTCCGTGCGCCCCGGAGTGCAGATAGTCGAGCGCTTGTACGGCCTGCTGGAAGTACACTCTGGCCAGCAGGGAGAAACGCGGGCCGCAGGGAAAGCAATTCTAGAATTCATCGGAGTCCGCAGAGAAGAATCTATTAAACCGCGAGTAATTTCTAGCCAAATTATTCGCAACATTGACGCGCACCAAACACAATTAATCAACCGCACCCGCCGCGGACAGTTGCTGCTGGCGGGACAAACGCTTTATGTCTTAGAAGTAGAACCGGCAGCCTATGCAGCGCTGGCGGCCAATGAAGCAGAAAAAGGCGCATCGATTAATATTTTAGAGGTTCAGGCTGTCGGCAGTTTCGGGCGACTTTACCTCGGTGGCTCAGAACAAGATATTTTAGCAGGTTCCCAGGCAGCAATTGCAGCGGTGGAAAGCATATCTGGTCGGGAAAATCCAGCAATTACCGGTCGCAAGGAATAGCCATTAAAGGAGATGCAATTATGGCAAACCCACAGCATTTAGCGCTCCTGAAAAAAGGTGCAGTTAGTTGGATTGAATGGAGAAATCTCAACCCAAATATAGAACCCGATCTCAGCGAAGCTAACTTCGCCCAAGCCAATCTCAGAGGCGCGCAGCTCGGGCGGTCAAACCTTTTTAAAATAGATTTATTTAATGCTAAATTAATTGCCGCCAACTTTGCCGAATCTAACCTCAGTTTAGCAAATCTTGCGGGAGCGCAACTGCTCGAAACTAATTTGATTAAAGCCAATTTAACTGGAGCAAATCTCCGAAATGCTGACTTCATGGGAGCCGATTTGAGCGGTGCCAATCTCATTGGGGCGGATCTCAGCGCTGCTAATCTCCAGCAAACTGATTTGGGAGATGCGAATTTAATCGGTGCGGTGATGTTTCGAGTTAATGCGATCGGCGCAAACCTTAATAATGCTAATCTCAGTCAAGCTAATCTCAATCAAGCCGAATTGATTGAAGCACATTTTTACGCAGCTAATTTATCTAAAGCTAACCTCGGGGAAGCTCACTTTACTGCAGCTTATTTTTTTAGGGCAAATCTCAGTTTTGCTTTGTTGAGCGGTGCCGATTTGCGGTGGGCTAACCTCGCCAAAGCTGATTTGAGGGGAGCGAATTTGACCGGGGCCAATCTCAGAGGGGCGAACTTGGCGGGAGCTAATCTGGACAAAGCTCATTTGAATGGAACAATTATGCCTGATGGCAGTATTGTTTCAACATAGGTTCGCAGCGAGGACTCTTCGTCCTGACTGCGAACCAATGGTCTCACCAGCAATTAATTTCCTCGAACCGGCGATACTTGATAAAGTCCTCTAACGGGGCCTGGGGCTGTCTGTGAATCTTGCTGCTGCTCTCTCGGTAAAAATTGGTCTTGGAGTCCGGCGGGAGTGGCGAAACATCCGCTCGGTTGAGGTGCTAGCTGGCAAGCGGGAGGCAGCGCCATGACTGAGGAATCGAAGGGATTGACGGCATCCGGGACGCGCAAAATCGGATCGCTGGAAACTTGCCGCTGCATTACTCGTCGGTAAAGGCCGCTGATGCGGCTGGCATCGCGCTCGATTTCTTTTTCGGGAAAGGCAACTACGCCGCTGGGGGCACCGATGCCTAAATAGTCGCCCATGTAGCCTTGCAAGCTGACGTTGTGGTAAAAGTCTCCTGAAGCTTCAAAGAATTGTCGGTTGAAGTCGTCGCTAATCGGGTGAAATCGAGCTGGTTCTGCTTGAGCTGCTTTGACGGATGCGAGGGCGGCAGAGGCGACAGCGAGAATTAACGCGCGGCTAAGGGTTTTTAACTTTTGACTCATATATTTCTTCGGCTTTTAGATTAATTACGGTTCCAATATAAACTGATTATCGGCGGATTATTTGTGTTTGTTACACGGTGTAAGTTATGAATGCTGCTGATTTAAAGGTGCTGCGCGATCGACTTTTGGATTTGTTGTGCGAGTTTGCGTACCGCGAAGGGGATTTTGTGTTGTCTTCGGGGCAGCAAAGTTCTTATTATATCAACTGCAAACCGGTGACGCTGCACGCTGAAGGTGCTTTGGCTACGGGGCGCTTACTCCTCTCCATGCTGCCGACTCAGGTGCAGGCTGTGGGCGGTTTGACCTTGGGTGCTGACCCGATTGTCACTGCGGTAAGTGTGGTTTCGGCTCTGGAAGGTCGATCGATTCCGGCGCTAATTGTCCGCAAGGAGACGAAGGGACACGGGACAATGGCCTATATTGAGGGGCCACTGTTGCCCGCTGGGACTAATGTTGCGGTTTTGGAGGATGTGGTGACGACGGGCAAGTCGGCGATGCAGGCGGTGGAACGGCTGCGGGGTGCGGGTTATAAAGTCGATCGCGTGTTGTCGCTGATCGATCGAGAGCAAGGTGGAGCTCAATTATATCGCGAGCAGGGATTGGATTTTCAGGCCGTTTTTACGATCGCGGATCTTAAGGAATGGATTAGTAGCAAGAAATAATACCAATTTCATAAAGTAGCGCTAGATATTACCCCCCCAACCCCCCCCGCGAGTTCGGGGGGGCTAAGACTTCTGCCTGGTAACGAATATCCAGAGGATCTGGATCCTATGAAAGAGGGTCTAAATCCTGTTAATAATGCTGCAAGATATCCATCTAAATCAGCAATTTTTATGCTATGAAAACCATCCATTTTATCGACCTATTCTCAGGAATAGGCGGCATGAGATTAGGTTTCGAGTCAGCCGCTGATTCCTTGAATCAAAAAACAGAATGCCTCTTAAGCAGCGAAATTAATCCCGAAGCTCAATTCGTTTACCGCAAAAACTTTGCCGACACACCTTTAGGCGATATCCGACTAATTGACCAACTACCAAAACACGATATTTTATTAGCAGGATTCCCCTGTCAGTCTTTCTCCGCTGCTGGCAAAAAAGCAGGTTTTGGCGATACCAGAGGAACCTTATTTTTTGAAATAATGAGGCTGATTGATACCGCTAAACCTCAAGCATTTATTTTCGAGAACGTGCGAGGACTTGTCAGCCACGACGGCGGCAGAACCCTCGAAACAATTAAACAGGAAATTACCAGTAGAGGTTACAGCTTCGATTGCTTTTTGCTCAACAGTTCTAACTTTAGCTTACCTCAGAACCGCGTCCGAGTTTACCTAGTCGGAATTTTAAATGCTTCGCCCCAATTTGACTTAGTTTCCTACTTAGGGCCAAAAGATTCCCATTCCTGTAACCACCAACAGCTATCGTTATTTTCCCCCTTAAGTAAACCTGTCACAGTGGCAGATATTTTGGAAGACAATCCAGACCCAAAATATGATTGTTCCCCAGATTTTGTCAAGGCATTAAAACAAATTGTTAACAATGATTTAAGTCGCTTGCACGGAATGCGGTTAATTGACTATCGCGGCGGCAATTCGATTCATTCTTGGGAACTTGGTTTGCGAGGAAAATGCAGTTTAGATGAAATTGAGTTGATGAATCTTTTTATATTAAAAAGGCGAAATAAAAAATTTGGCTGTCACCAAGATGGTAAGCTTTTAAGTAAAGAGCAAATCGCTACTTTTTTTGCTCGTCCCAATCTTGATGAAATTCTGGATTTGCTGGTTGCTAAAAAGTACCTACAGCGGAAAAATGATTTGTACAAGCCTGTGTCGGGTAATTTTTCTTTTGAAGTGTATAAATTTCTCGATCCGCAGAAGATTTCTGTAACGCTTGTTGCTAGCGATGCTAATAAATTAGGTGTTTATCACAACCACAGAGTCCGCCGAATTACTCCCCGCGAGGCGGCGCGTTTACAAGGTTTTTCTGATGGTTTTGTGCTGCATCCCAAGGATGATAAGGCTTACTATCAATTAGGTAATAGTGTGAGTATTAATGTGGTCAAGGCTGTGGCGAAAGAGGTTATGCAGAATGTTTTGTCTTCTATTAAACACAAAGTTAGGGTTTTTTGAATTGTCAAGGGTGGGCAAATTATATTGAGTGGGCACTACGATTTTTTTGGGGAAAGCATATGCAAGTCCGCACTACGAACCTTTTTTGTTATGCCGATCGCACGCACATGATTTGATATAAATTCCGGTTGCACTCCTCATGATGTTAAGTGTTAACAGTCAACAGTCAACAGTCAACAGTCAACAGTCAACAGTGAATTTACTATGCCGATCGCACATGATTTGATATTGTTTCCGATATTATTCACACTCCTCTCTCCCGAAGCCCAGGGGTAAAGAGAGGTTCTTCCTGGTAACGAGAAAAATCTCAAATCTCAAATCGACTGGCGCGATCGACAATTCGTCATCGCCCAGCCAAACTTGCTACCACCGCCACTAATTCCGCAGGATCGAGAGGCTTGGACAGGTGAAGTTGAAAACCCTGCCGCAGCGCCCGCACCCGTTCCTCTACCCTACCTGTCGCCGTCAGCGCCACCGCTGGAATTTCCTTGTTCCCCGATCGCGATCGCACTTGCTGCAGCAGAGCCTCTCCATCTTCCCCCGGAATCCCCAGTTCGATCGCCAAAACATCTGGATTCAGGCAGAAAATCACCTCTAAGGCTTCCATGACCGAGGTCGCGGTCTCCACCAAGGCTCCGCAATCTTCGAGCACTGTACGGGCAAAATCCAGGGAATCCCGGTCGCGATCGATCGCCAAAACTCGCACTCCCGAAAGGTTGCTGCTCACAAAAGACTCCATCGGGTGCGATCGCGCCGGGGTTTCTCGAACCGCCAACTCCCCAAGCGCTACCACAGAAACTCCGCCGTCGCTATGAGACTGTTTAATTGGCAATCTCACCAAAAACTTCGCTCCTTGTCCCGCACCGGCCGATTCGGCTTGCACTGTTCCCCCGTGCATTTCGACAAAATGGCGCACCAGAGCCAAACCCAAACCCAATCCGTTGTAAGGTCGCGCTGTAGAGCTGTCAGCTTGGCTAAAGCGATCGAAAACATAGGGCAAAAACTCCCTCGCAATCCCTTCTCCCGTGTCGCTGACCTCAATTTCGACGCTAGGATGCGACACATTTTTACTCGCAGTTAATTGCGCTTGTCCATCAGTGCTCTCCACTTTGTGCAGCGCCACCGTTACCTGTCCGCCGTCAGGAGTAAACTTAATCGCATTTGACAGCAAATTCCACGCCACCTGCTGCAAGCGGCCGGAATCGCCAAAAATCCGCCCCGCTGTTTCGTCGAAATCCGTTACGAATTGAATATTTTTTGCCCTCCAAGCGGGGGCGAGAGCTTCGATCGCAGCCTCAACAGTCGAAATCAAATCCATCCACCGCAAATTCAAGAACAGTTTGCCGGTAATAATCTCCGACACGTCCAACAAATCCTCGATCAGAGTTGAGAGCGATCGCGTATTGCGGTCGATCGTTGAGAGAGCTCTAACCGTCGTTTTTTCGTCAAACTTGCGGTTTTGCAACAGTTGCGTCCATCCCAGCATCGCATTCAGCGGTGTCCGCAATTCGTGGGACAAAGTTCCCAGAAACTCGTCTTTCATCCGGTTGGCTCGCGCCAATTCCTCGGCTCGATCGTGCAGTGCTTTTTCTAACTCCTTGCGATCCGTCAAATCGAGAACAAAAGCCACAAATTGTTGTCGCTTTTCCCCCAACAAAATATATCCCAAAAACACAGAAATCCTGCTACCATCGGGCCGAATGTATTCCTTTTCGTAGGGAGTGCAAACGCCATTTGTTTTTGCCTCTGCAATGCTGCGATCGTCCAGCGGTAGGTGTTCCGGCGGTGTAAGGTCTTTACAGCGGAGTTCCCCGCGCTCCAACTGTTCCCGCCGGTAGCCCACTATCCGCAAAAATTCGTCGTTAGCGTCGCTGATGCCATCGTCAAGATCGCCGAAGACAATTCCTATCAAGTTAGATTCTGCCAACATTTTCAGCTTTTCTTCGCTAGCTTTGAGTGCAGATTCTGCTTGCTTGCGATCGCTCACGTCTTCGATGTAAGCCGACAAACCAGAACAGGCAGGATAAAAACGCACCTTCAACCACTTATTCAATAAAGGCACGAATTCTTCATACTCTACTGTTACCCGATCTGCTAATGCTTTGGCTGCCATTTTGTAAAATGATAATTCCACAGCATTGGGAAATAAATCCAGAAGATTTTTACCGAGGAGTTCGGCTTGTGATTTGCCTAAAAGTTCGAGAGCTTTGTGGTTGAGATAAGTGTAGTTCCAATTTAAATCGAAGGCGACAAAAGCATCGGTAATGCTTTCGAGAATGTTAGTAATTCGAGCGTTGGCCGATAGCAGGACATGAGCTGTTTCTTCTGCTTCTTTGCGAGCTGCTTGTTCGTTTTTCAAAGCGGCAGTGCGTTCTTGTTCTGCTAATTTGCGATCGCTAATATCGATGCAAGAACCGATGTAACCTGCAAAAGTGCGATCGAGTCTGTACCGGGGTACGCCCGTACCCAAAACCCAGCGGTATTCCCCGTCATAGCGCCTCATGCGACATTCGAGCCGGTACTCGCGGCGGGCCTCGAAGGCTCTGTTGCAAAGATCCCGACATTTTGGCAAGTCATCGGGGTGCAAGCTTTCCATCCAACCGCTGCCCATTTCTTCCGCCAAAGTTTTACCGGTAAAATCCAACCAAACTTTGTTAAAATAATCGCCAAGGTTGTCAGAGTCCAACATCCAAATCATCACCGGCGCAGTATCTGCCATCATCCGAAATCTCGCTTCGCTCTCGATCCGCTGCGCTTGAGCTGCTTTGCGATCGAGCCGCTCTTTCACTTCTCGCATCGCGCGATCGATCGACGGCACCAAGCGCGTCAAACTGCGTTTAAGAACGTAATCTGTAGCGCCGCTTTTCAAAGTTTCGATCGCCACTTCCTCGCCCAAGGTAGCCGACACAAAAATAAACGGCACTTCGGGACAAGTAGCGTTCGCCATGGAGAGCGCCCCTAATCCGTTAAAACCAGGCAGCATATAATCTGCCAAAATAATATCAAAACATTGTTTGTCTAGTGCCGCAGCAAAGTCTTCCCGAGTGTCTACGCACCGCAGAGAAAACTTGAGACCGCCTTCAACTAGATAAGCCTCAATCAGTTCGGCATCTAGGGCACTGTCTTCTATTAAGAGGATATTTAGCGTTTTCACAACAATTCCTTAATATCTTTTACTTAAAGTTTTAATCAAAATTCTTTGAATACTTCCATTATTCACTCAATTTCGATGGTCGCTCTAAAAAAAAAATAAAAAATTGCTCCGCTTTCTAGTTGAACCTCTGCCCCTGTTGGTTAGTTGATCCCGATTTCTCATATATAGTCCTGGACGCACTCTTTTTTGCTCGTTACCAGGAAGAGCCTGGTAATGCAGGTGCGGAGCCTCTGCCTCCTTTGTCTGGTAATGCAGGTGCGGAGGAAGAGCCTCCTTTTACCTTGGCACTTATCAAAAAATTGGATTGAAAACCCCGTCCTTTTAGGACGGCTTTAAGTTAAGATGTAGATGGTCACTGACCCGCCCGGATTTGAGATACTCCAAAATAAACAGCAAGGTTGAGAGTCCTGCCAGAGTTGCGATCAGAAATAGGGGAAGCAAGAGGGCAACGGCAAAGTCCGACCTTTGAGGCAACTACAAGTTTTTGGGCTTGTGCGAGCAAAACGAAAAGTCGCCTAGCGGGCATTGGGAGACTCTAAACGGACGTGGAGCAAAGGTCAAACTACTTCGGTAGCGCATTGCAGTGAAGCGTCAAGGAATCCTCGCTCATTTAGGACGAGGAGGTATGTCAAAGGATAGGACTGCAGGAGATGTTTAATAGCTGGTAAAAGTATAGTCATTTATTGCATGACATGGGAGGCGTTAAGTCCCTCCCCCTTCCCTTCCACTTTGAGCGGATCGACCCGCCTCGGCCCAAGTACGCAGCTCCCTATCCCATTGCGGAACGCATTTGGGATTGCTTTTCTGAGGATATTGTACGCACCGTTCACATCGGAATTAATTAGCTGACCAGTCGACGTTTTGTACAAACCCCGCTTAATCCGCCCCCCTGTAAACACAGGCTCTTTTTCGGTTTTTCCATAAACAGGAATTGGGTCTAAACCTAAAAAACTAGAGCGGGATGTGTAGGATTCTTCCTGCACAATTACTGTGATTCCCGCCAACCGAGCTTTGTACTCCAACATTTCAATTAATCGAGAGTGAGGAATACTAACAAAGTTTTGATTGTTTTTCTTCCCTAACTCGATTTCTGTTTTCCACTGCGCGTTCTTGCCAATTACTAGCGTCCCAATCTGCTTGGTGAGCAAAAGGTTAATAATTAGACGGCTAGCATGATGTAAGTAATTATCAACTTTTTGATGGCGACAGCGAGTTAAGCGCTGAATGCGGGGCGAAGTTTTGCGATTCCCTTTTAACTGGGATTGCAATCGTGCTTTCCGCTTATTGTAAAACTGGTTAATCGATTTCAATGGTCGCCCGTTAATCAACAAAGGGATAAATCCCGGTTGATTTGAAGTTAACGCCACTAAATTATCCAGTCCTAAATCAATACTAGCTACAGAATTAGCGTTGCCAAGGGTGGACTCCGGTTCATCATAAATTACCTCAATTACATAGGAATCACATTTCGGAACCAGCCTAATTTGGCAAACCTGGTGGGGATTGACTTGGGTTTTAATTAAAAGTTCTGTACCCGAAAGTTTAATGATTCCTTTCTTCAACTGTTTGCTGCTAATTGCTTGAATCGTGTAGACGAGAAGGTTTCGCCCTTTAACTTTATCTTTGTACTTCGGCAATTTTGGGCGACCCGTGAATTTTGAAGAATCAACTTTGTAAGCTTTAACGGCTTCAAAAAACGATTGCCAATTCTTGTCTAGCACCATCAAGATTTGCTGACTTACTTTAGCAGGCAAAGCCTTATATGCGACCTGAGACTTCATCAAGCCATTCATTTCGTTATAACTGACATAACCCCATCCGTAAATAAAGCTCTGACGAATGACGTAATTGGCGGCATTGTAGAGGTTTTTGGACTTGAAAGCTAGTTGGTCAATTTCGCTAAAACGAGGTTCCGTTGATTTAATGATATGCCTTTCTGCTAGCTGCATTCAGCACCTCCGTCTTTCAACTCGGCAATTATTTTTTCCGTTTTTATGCTGGCGCGTCGCTGCCCGTAGAGTCGAGCCGCAAAGCTAGTAACTATAGCCACCAAGTCTTGCATCAACTCATCTTTTCCATTTTCTGCTAAGTTAACTATTTCTAACTTAATTCCCAATCTCAGTAGTAAAACGTCTAGATAGTTTGTGCCAAATCGAGCCAAACGGTCTTTGTGTTCAACTAATAAAATGTCGTAGTCATTTTGTTGTAGCAGTGTTTCTAATTGTTTTCGGTGGTCGTTCAATCCACTGCCAATTTCTTTGACATTTCTAACAATTTGATAGCCGTTAGCAATAGCGTACTCAGTTAACCTCTCCGATTGGCGGTTGAGGTTATCCTTGTTTTCTGAAGACGAGACTCGACTGTAAATAGCGACTCGATTCTTTTTAGCTTGGTTTGATGGCGCTTGCGGCAAGTAGTCAACTATAATCAGACCGCTTTCCGTCTGTCGTGCCGGATGGGGAAGTTTATTCGCTTTCCACCACCGCCATGCGGTTGTGTAACTTATGCCTATTGCTTTGGCGTAGTCAGGTAGTTTCATTTCGACCTCCTGACTACATAGTACAATTATTGCTTACCACTGCTTATAAGTTTAATAAAGTTTTACAATACCATTTTTCTAAAGATGTGCTACGGATGAAGTCTTAGCCCCCCCTTAATAAGGGGGGGTTGGGGGGTAATATCTAGCGCTACTTTATGAAATTGGTATAAGTTATTAAATTTTCCTTCCCAAAAATATAGTCCGGGGACGCACTATTTGCCCAGAAACCGAGTTTTATCGACGAAAATACTGCATCTATAGCCTTTCTGTGCTCTGGTATGAGATACTATCCGGCATAGGGCTCCGTGGGCATAGGGCATAGGGCTTAGGGCATACCTCACTTTTTGAGAACCGCTATAGACCTTGAATCGCCATAAAAACCCGATTTCTGTGGTCTTAATGCGATCGCGAACTCCTACAGATCTATGGCACAAATCATATCATGGGCGATCGCTCTTAGAAACCGCTCCTTCAAGGCTCATTCAACCCTGATAGGAAAGCGACTTTTACAGGTTAGGCGATCGACACAATACTAGCTCGATCGTAAGGCAATCGGTTAGTCGGCAAAACCTCCAGATTAATTTCCACTGAATTCAAAGCCGGATTTTCTGCCAGCACTTTTTGCGTCAAATTCTTATTCACAATTTCCCAGAAATCCGTTTCGTTTGGATAAGCACTCAAGAAATTGTCAATAGCTTTGTAAATCGGCACAAAATCAGGATATTCACCCTGGGTAATTCCTGGTTTATACTGATACTTGACATCAATATTTAGATTATTCAAACCCTGATGTTCGATCGCATAATCAAGAATCTGGAAATCCCACCTTTCTCCTAATTTGCCATGGGCTGTCCGAGTCACAGTGCTGCTGCGCTCCTAAGGCAATTTTTCCGTCGGTAAAACATCCAAATCAACCGTCACAGACGCAATTGTCTGATTTTCTGCCAGCACTTTTTCCGTCAGGTTTTTGTTCATTATTTCCCAAAAATCTGTTTCGTTTGGGTAATTAACTAAAAAATTGTCAATGCTCTTGTAAATCGGCAAAAAATCAGGATATTTAGAGTTTTGAATCCCATCTTTGTACTTGTAATTTACATCAATATTCAGGTTGTTTAACCCTTGATGTTCGATTGGGTAATTTGCCAGTGAAAAATTCCACTTTTGACCTAATTGAGCATCCGATGGAAAGAAAGCAATTCCCACTGGACGCTCTAACTTGCTGTCGGGAGGAACAAAAATAGAATTGTTACTCAACAAAGTATTGCTCGATATTGGCAGCGGTTCGTCAGTCTTGCCACTGTAGCGCAAAACAGCACCCGCACCGTTAGCGCTGGCGCGGTTGTCAAAGCCCACAACGAACAAATTGCCGATCGGCGAAAATGCCAAACCACCTACATAATTGCTACTGGGCGAAGTATCAGTATAATTCGTAGGTAACGCAGCACCTGACTGGGTAAATTTGCGCTAAAATCGGCTTCACCTTACGAGCAACACTCCCCTGCGTTGTCACGTACAAATAGCCGTCAGGAGCAAACAGTAAACCGTTCGGCCCGTTCAATCCTCCTGCTTGCTGGTTTCCCGCAGCAAATACATCAATGAACTGTCCAGTTTTGCCGTTATATCGGAGAATTTGGTCAGTCAAAAAACTACTGACATAAAAATTTCCGTCAGGGCCAAAAGCTAAACCTTAAGGGCGAGACAGGCCGCCAGTTTCATCAGTTGCTGTATTCGGATTGTCAGCGACAAACCTGTCAATATATTCGCCAGTAACTCCGTTATACCGCAATACGGCAGATGCTGTCGGTTCTCCCGAATTCCCTGGTTTGTCACCGCTAGAAATGTAAATGTCCGCCAAATAAGTCGGGTATTTTGGTTGAAACACCCGCAATATTTCCTTGAATAGGGTTTTATTCCAACAGTTCTGTTGTCTGCCACATAAGCTATTTATTTTTGAGCTGATTTTCGCGATCGGATATGAATTTGACTATAGCAGTCTTGGACGCATCACAATCAGATTTAGGGATTTAGGGATTTAGGGATTTAGGGATTTAGGGATTGAGGGATCTATCGATATTCCGTAACAATTTAACGGACTCGCATTCCACACTACGAATCTCTTTTATTATGGTAATTCAATAGTCAAATGGTTTAATAAGTATCTAGAATTTTAGAAATAATTTGACGTAATATCTGCTACATTGGTCGATCGCACTTCTGTCAATTTCTCAAAAAAATGATTGTGCGATGGGAGGGAGCGCGATCGCAGTACAATTCCAACTGTCTTGGTTTAGCCAGCCCCATCCTCAAAATTCAACTGTTCTCCCAGCAGCCCAACAGCCTTCTAGGGGAAACGTCCCGATGGGATCGGCCTCAACTCTAAGAGCTAATTTGTTAAGTCCTAGCTAAATTGTCTTAAAATATACAAAGGAGTAAAGTGTTTCCCAAGTCACGTAGTATATTAAAGACAGGCAGTAATTTGCAAGAATTCTTGACAATATAAGTACAGCACAACCGCAGTTACCACCTCCTAACTCTTTCCATATCCAAGGGCGCGGCAAGGTGGGATAGAAGACAATAAAAATGCCGACTTTCACTAAAGCCCGTGCAGTTGCTTTACTCTCAGGTTTGTTCACGTTATTTGCAGCCAGTTACGAGGAGAGTTGACCACCAGTGCTCCAACGCATCAAACAAGACTTAAAAAACGACCTGATCGCAGGTCTGCTGGTAGTGATACCCTTAGCTACCACCATCTGGCTGACAATTACCGTCGCCAGTTGGGTCATCAATTTTCTTACCAAAATTCCCAAGCAGATCAACCCTTTTGACGGACTCAACCCGATTTGGGTCAATCTGCTGAATTTTTTAGTAGGGCTGGCTGTACCCCTGCTGAGCATTTTACTCATCGGTTTAATGGCCCGCAACATCTTCGGGAAGTGGCTGCTAGACTTTGGCGAACGCCTGTTGCAGGCAATTCCCCTAGCGGGTTCGGTTTACAAAACCCTCAAACAACTGCTGGGAACTATTCTTAACTCAAATGACAAATTTCGCCGGGTGGTGTTGATAGAGTATCCCCGGCGGGGAATCTGGACTTTGGCGTTTGTGACGGGTACGATCGACAGTAACGATATTAAGTCTCATTTGTCCGGCGAAACTCCGATCGGCATTTTCATCCCCACCACGCCAAACCCCACCACCGGATGGTACGCTATAGTCCCGGAAACCGATCTAGTGAATTTGTCAATGTCGATCGAAGATGCCTTTAAACTGATCATCTCCGGCGGCATCGTCAACCCCAGCAACTCGCTTACCGTCAGCCCCGACAACCCCCCCGGAAAAACACTCGAACCGTTAATATCCGAATCAAGATACCAGCCTGTACCAGTCGAAGAAGATTGAAACCAGGTTCAGAAAAACGTAATTTCAATCGCCCTTGTCTTCAACCCCCACAGCAGGTAGGTGCAAGTTTGACTTTCTGGCGGTTGAAACCGTCCAGTATTTTTAATAACAGATTCTATATTGTCCAAAACCAGCCCAACAACAATCATGACCGAGGGCGGGTTTTTTGCGGGTTTTTCTGCTAAAGTCCAAGGCTAGGGTCTCAACCAACACCTAGCAATCTCAACAATTCTTAAATTCCTATCCCAATTTCTATCTAAAAAATATGAAAAAATCCCGCGAAACAGCACGCGAACTCGCACTCCTCGGCATCAGCCAACTACCGTCAAATCCAGAACTCTTAGAAGCGAAGAAACTGGAAGATGTTGTCCTCGCCGCCATCCGCACCCTGACAGCAGAAGTTCAAGAATCCTTAGAAGCAGCAGCCTCGGAAGTGCAGCGGAGTAGTGACAAACTGCTTGCTAGCGAAATCCGCGCCGGCGATATACAAAGTGCTAGAGTAATGGTGCGCGAAGCTGTGGAACTTACGCAAACCGCCATCAACCGTCTCGGTTCCGCAATGGAGTTTCCAGAAATGCTCCAGCTTGCTAACCAGCAAGATGTCCGCACCTATGCTTTGCAAATCCTGACGAAAGTTAGCGCCAACCGCTCTCAAATTGACGAATTGCTCTCGGAATCCCTCGTGGATTGGCAAATAGATCGGTTGCCCAGGATCGATCGAGATATCATGAGAATTGCGATCGCCGAAATCCTCTATCTCGGCTTAGCCGAACAAGTCGGCGTCAGCGAAGCAGTCCAACTAGCAAAACGTTACAGCGGCGACGAAGGACATCGCTTCATCAACGGAGTCCTCCGCCGAGTAGTCGATAAAATTAACGCAGAAGTTGTCACTCAATAGTCAACAGCCTGCAGTCATTAGTCATCAGTCATTGGTCATTAGTGATTGGCAATCCGCAATCCGCTCTACACTAAGGACTGATGACTAATGGCTAATAACTATATTCCCAATTTCCTATGGTTTTTAATTGGTTTCGTCGCCAGTACAGCGAAAGCGGATCTTCTGAAAAAGAAACTCCCCCCCAGCCAACCCAAGATGAGTCGGCAACTTCGGCACCCGCCGGGTCTCCAACAGATGCAGCAACCGACCAAAGTTCACCCGCGGCAGCCGAAGATTATCTCAATTGGGCGAAAGCTGCTTACAAAAATATTCAAAAACAGCAAAAACCTGAAACAGAAGTAGCCGAGACAGAAGTTGCCGAAGTTGCAGAAGTTGCAGAAGTTGCCGAAGTTGCAGAAGTTGCAGAAGTTGCCGAAGTTGAACCAGCAGAAACTGTTGCAGAAGTTCCAGAAGTTGCACCAGAAGCGATTGTTGAAGCAACCGATGCAGCACAAAATGCAGGATTTGCCGACACAGATCCACAAATCGCTGGGGCGATCGACCTTGCACCCGTTGCTCCACAATTAGAAGTTACAGCAGAAAATATAGAAATTGCCCAACCTGCAACTGCAACCTCAGTTGTAGAAGAAACCGAGTCGATCGCATCTGAGGCGCCAGCCGACGAATCTCTGCCGTTTTGGGCCAGAGCTCAAGCCGATCGCATGGATCGCATCGAACGCCTCAAAGAAACCGCCATTGAAGAACCAGAAGTAATTGCAGCCTCCGCCGAAAGAGCCGCAATTATCGAAGAAATTCCCGGTTTCGACTTTGACGAAGGCTTTTTATGGTCATCAGAAATCCTCGCCAGTCAAGGCCGCCGGCCAGATCAAGTATCCGTCGAAGAAATCAGTTGGCTGCAAAAACTGCGGAAAGGCTTAGAAAGAACCCGCCGCAGCTTAATTAATCGACTAAAGGCGATCGTCGGTCAAGGCCCGCTCAACCAAGACGCAGTAGCCGAAATTGAGACTTTGCTCCTACAAGCCGATGTCGGAGTCGCAGCCACCGACATCATTATCAGCCGTCTGCAAGAAAGACTCAAACAAGAAGCTTTACCGCCAGAACAAGCTCTAGCCTTCCTCAAAACCATCCTGCGCGACATTCTAGACGCTCCGACAGCCGAAACCGCCGCCGGCAATCCCGCCTACAGCCTGACTTTTGCCCCAGAAAAAGACACCTTTAACATCTGGTTAATTGTCGGAGTCAACGGTGCGGGTAAAACTACAACGATCGGCAAACTCGCCCACATCGCCCAAAAATCCGGCTACAACACCCTAATAGCCGCCGCCGACACCTTCCGCGCCGCCGCCGTAGAACAAGTCAAAGTTTGGGGAGCCCGCAGCGGTGTCGAAATTATTGCCAACCCAGGCAAAAATACCGATCCCGCAGCAGTCGTGTTTGATGCGATCGCCGCCGCCAACGCCAGAAACACAGAACTGCTGATCGTAGACACCGCAGGCCGCCTGCAAAACAAAAAAAATCTCATGGACGAACTCAGTAAAATCCGTCGCATAGTAGATAAAAAAGCCCCCGGCGCTACCGTAGAATCTCTACTGGTCTTGGATGCCACATTAGGTCAAAATGGTTTGCGACAGGCAGAAGTATTCGCAGAATCTGCAAAATTAAGCGGAGTAGTATTGACAAAACTCGACGGTTCTGCTAAAGGTGGTGTTGCCCTAGCAGTAGTGCAGCAGCTCGGTCTGCCCATCCGCTTTATTGGAGTCGGGGAAAGCATCGAAGATTTGCGGCCGTTTTCTAGTTACGAATTTGTCGAAGCCCTACTGGATTTTAGATTTTAGATTTTAGATTGATGAGGTATCTGCCGCGGGCCCGATTTTTGGAGGCCCGGACAGAACTTCAAAGTCTCAAATTCTTAAGCTCAAACTAGCATCCCACCAAACTACTAAAGAAAAAAAACCGGGTTTCTGCTCGCTGGCGTGCAATATCGTTTCCAGTTGTATCGGTATTGTTCCAAAACTCAACACTCAACAATCACGCTTCGGTGCAACTGGACTCTTCTCTCAGTCCTCAATCAATCAAGTTCCTTTTAAGATCGAAAATCACAAATTTAAAATGACTGCTGTGCCTTTGCCTCGTCCCTCACCTCAACCTGCTGACCGCCCGACGGGTCGCAATTCCACCGACGCGACGCCAGTATTTGCCCTCAAAGAACTGGTGGGCCGCTTGCACCGATACCAGCACAACGTTCAAGATATGTTGGGCTCCCTGGGATTTGCCCTCCGCAGTTTTAACAATCTCAATCAATTTTTGGAGTTAGTACCTTTGGTGGCGACTCGCGTTACCGATGCCGACGGGGGAGCTTTAGTGCTGTTCAAACCCAACGGTCAAGTCAGGTTTCAGCAGTTGCACTGTCAGGAAGGACGGCAGTGCCAAGATTTGCAAAAAGCGCTGGAAATGGCCACCAGACAAGCTACAGCAGTTGCTGCCCCGGCTGGTGAATCTGCTTCCTCAATCTCAGGGCAAACTTCTAGTCTAGACCTGCAAGTAAGTCGTTATTTGGGCCCGGATGTTCAATTGTTTGGAACGCCAATTTTAGTCAAAAATTTAGAACGCGGACGGCTTTATGTTTTTAGCAGTGACCCTCAATATTTGTGGACTTCCAGCAGACAGAAATTAGTTCGGTTGGTGGCGGATCAAACCGCAGTGGCAGTCTACAAAGATGAACTTACTGTTAAGTTAGCTGAAAAAGAACGCTTAGATAGAGAGTTAGAAATCGGGGCGGAAATTCAATTGCGGCTGCAACCCCGCAGTTGTCCGAAAATTCCCGGTCTTGAGGTGGCCGCCCGCTGCCAAACCGCTAGCAGAGTCGGTGGAGATTATTATGATTTTATTCCCGCTGACTATGACCCGATCGGCAAGGAAAATGAGGGGGAAACCCCCCCATCCCTGATTCAAAATCTTAAGTCCAAAATCGACAAGGGCCGCTGGAGCATCGTCATCGGCGACGTGATGGGCAAGGGAGTGCCGGCGGGACTCTTGATGACGATGACTCGGGGTATGCTGCGGGCCGAGGTTTTGAACCGCCACTCGCCTGCGAGAATTTTGCAACATTTAAACCGGGTAATGCACGCGGATTTGGAAAATTCCCACCGTTTTGTTACTCTGTTTTATTCGGAGTATGACCCGAAAACTCGCGTTTTGTCTTACAGCAATGCTGCTCACCACCCGCCTTTGCTGTGGCAAGCTGCAACTAATACGATTCTGGGACTCGATACTTTGGAGGGTATGTTAATTGGTCTCGATCCAGATTCGCACTACCAAGAAGCTCACGTGCAATTGCAGCCGGGAGATACTATTATTTATTACACTGACGGTTTTACCGATGCTGCTAATCAAAGAGGCGATCGGTTTGATGAGGATAATTTGACTGCGGCTTTTCAGTGGGCTTGTCAAAATTATCAGCAGTCTGAGGAAATTTTGGATTATTTGTTCGATCAAGTTCAGCAGTTTATCGGTATTGGCAATCGCAACGCAGATGACATGACACTGGTTGTACTTAGGGTAACACCTTTAACAGGAGAAAATCAACATGATAGTTAATTTAATGCCGGAAATTATTGCTGGATTGACCGGCTCGATTCATTGGCATGATGCAGTTGATTTGTTAGTTGTAAAATCTCATTTGAATACGGTGATTTTGGGCCAAAGCTACGAGATTTTTACTAATTTCCAGAAAGCTTGGAATCATTTTGTTTCGACTGGTCAAATAGGAGCTTTTTTTATAGGTATATTTGTTGGCTGGTTCGTTAAGGGCATTTTTCCTTAGAGCTTTTGTGGGACTTGGGGCATTAGGAAAAGATTTGATATCAATTCCGGTTGTATCGTCAGGTGATTGTTGACTGTTGACTGTTGACTGTTGACTGTTAAGCGGGCACGGGGGCACCGCCCCTACGGACTGTTGACTCGATTTTATTATTCCGATGCAACCGGAAAAGATTTGAAAAGTTAGCAGGCGGGATTTCATTTTTTTGTGATGCAGTATAATTTTAATAATTTTGTAGTCAGGAATTCAGTTTTTTAGTGTCAATACAGGTATAAAAAGTTTGCAGTCGGGATTAAAGTCTTTTTTTGCCGAATTAGGGAAGCAGGATTTTAGTTTGATGCTGCAAATCGGCAGACTTGCATTTCGATGCCCAGAACCGATTTTTTAAAGACTTCTGCAACAGACATATAATCTAGTTTTACCTTCAGTAATGACAGCACAACAAAAAACTTGGAGTCAAAGATTTGAATCAGCGCTGCACCCAGCGATCGCCCGATTCAATGCTAGTATTGGCTTCGACATTGAACTGATTGAGTATGACTTGACTGGTTCTGTCGCTCATGCTAAAATGCTCGCCAAAACGGGGATTATTTCTGCAGCAGAAGGCGAACAGTTAGTCAATGGTTTGGAACAAATCCGCCGCGAATACCGCGAAGGTCTTTTTGTTCCGGGAGTTGATGCAGAAGACGTTCACTTTGCGGTAGAAAAGCGACTGACGGATATTGTGGGGGATGCGGGCAAAAAGCTGCACACAGCTCGATCGCGCAACGACCAAGCAGGTACTGATACTCGTTTGTATTTGCGCGATCGCATCGCCGAAATTCGCCAGCAATTGCGGGAATTTCAAGGGGTTTTACTCGATATTGCCGAGCTTAACGTCGAAACTTTAATCCCCGGTTACACGCACTTGCAGCGCGCTCAGCCAATCAGTTTGGCTCATTACTTGTTAGCTTATTTTGAAATGTCCGATCGCGATTGGGAACGTCTCGGCGATGTCTCCAAGCGGGTGAATGTTTCGCCTTTGGGTTGCGGTGCGCTGGCGGGGACGACTTTCCCAATCGACCGAGATTATACGGCAGAACTCTTGCATTTTGACAAGGTTTATGCTAACAGCTTAGATGGAGTGAGCGATCGAGATTTTGCGATCGAATTTCTCGCAGCCTGCAGCTTGATTTTGGTACACTTGAGCCGCCTGTCAGAAGAAATGATTTTGTGGTCTTCTCACGAATTTGGATTTATTACGCTCAAAGATAGCTGCGCTACGGGTTCTAGCATCATGCCCCAGAAAAAAAATCCCGACGTGCCAGAGTTGGTGCGGGGCAAAGCGGGACGGGTGTTTGGTAACTTGCAAGCCTTGTTGGTAGTAGTGAAGGGACTTCCTTTGGCCTACAACAAAGATTTGCAAGAAGATAAAGAAGCTTTGTTTGATACCGTGAAAACGGTACAGGCTTGCTTGGAAGCAATGACGATTTTGCTCAGGGAAGGAATCGCGTTTAACAAATCGCGCCTCGCCGCGGCTGTTACCGAAGACTTTTCTAACGCTACAGACGTCGCAGACTACTTGGCCGCTAAAGGCGTTCCCTTCCGGGAAGCTTACAACCTCGTCGGGAAAGTCGTCAAAACTTGCCTTTCGGGGGGCAAACTCCTCAAAGATTTGACACTTGAGGAGTGGAAAGACTTGCACCCAGCTTTTGATACAGACATTTACAGCGCGATCGCGCCTCAGCAAGTGGTGGCGGCTCGCAATAGTTATGGAGGTACCGGGTTTGAACAAGTGAGAAAATCACTTATCGCTGCGCGCGATCGGCTCGCCTAAACATCGTTAAATTCTCGGACAAATTCCGGCTGGCTATCTCTCCGAAAGAACGATCGTGTTTTCCACTCTGGTTCTAAATTGGGCAGATAGCCTGACTCTATTACTCTTCAGCAGCAGCCATATCCTTGTCCCGTCCGCCGCCGCTCATGGCGCCCATCCCGCCGCCGTTGCCGCCGTCAAATCGCCTTCTCTTGTTGGAGAACATATCTTGATTTCTCCGCTTGCGAAATTTGCGAGCGTATGCTTGATTTCGTTGTGCCTTCTCTTTCTTGAGATTGCGGCGCTTAGCCATTATGACCTCACTAATAAACATTGACACTCCCCGCGCCCGAAAGCCCGGGAATTCTTAAGATTGATACTCTGTGCACTCAGGCGTGACTGAGATTCTTGCTTGGGCGAAGTCACTTGCTTCTGACAGGATTTCTCCCGCTAAAGCAGACGTGTCTTCTCCCGAAGCGTAAATTCCGGTATACTATACCGTACTCGATCGGTTCTGTTTCTGTAGCTAGGTTTTCTTCAAATTTAGCTTTCGTGACGCTCCCACAACAATCGCAAGCGATATGGTTTAGGCTTCTGAGTCCTGTTAAGGATATCGAGAACTTCCTTCAAGGTACTCCAATCGTTTCCCTCTACGGCATTTTAAAGTGAGGAACACGTCGGGCCCCACTGATATTTTAAAAAGGAATTGGTTCGTCTCGTTGTCCACCCCTCCACGGCTCAAAGCTATGCTTATGAGATTGTGAACGGGTGGAATCAGGAGTCTCACGCGCCTTTTATCCCACACTAACCTTCGATCGGTATACTGTGGGGATTCCTGTCTGCCTAGCTAAACCGCAACACCGTTAGGTGTGACTACGCACTCAACTAATCCAGTTAAGTTTTTACGTTGTCTAGTTATACTCAATTTTAGACCGATGACGATCATAGCACACCCGGTACAAGACCCAGAAAAAAGAACACCGGGATTCAAGTCGCTGGGAATCTGGGTGCGATCGGACGCAATGTTTTTAGTCTCCCAGAGTATTTATCTCAACAATTGACAAATATGACAAATGACACTTAATCCCGGTGACGCGGGATCCTGTCTTCAGCCTGCCCGACGCTGCCGGCAATTTGGTGAGCCTCGCAGATTTGCGAGGGCGGCGAGCTGTACTCTATTTTTACCATCGGGACAATACCTCCGGCTGCACGAAAGAAGCTTGCGGCTTTCGCGACATTTACTCTGAATACCGGGCGCGCAATATTGCAGTGCTAGGTATCAGCACCGACGGGGCCGCGTCTCACGCCAAGTTTGCAGCTAAATATCAACTGCCTTTTCCGTTGCTGTGCGACTCAAAGGCCGAAGTCGCTACCGCCTACGGCTGTTACGGACTGAAAAAGTTTATGGGCAAAGAATTTATGGGAATTATTCGATCGACCTTCGCGATCGACCCAGATGGTAGGATTGAAAAGGTTTATTGCAAAATCAAACCAGAATCTCACGCAGCGGAAATTTTAGCAGACTTGCTAGAAATCTCGCCTGAATGACAAATGCAAAATTAAGACTCCAGAGCTGCGAGCTAGGAGGCCTGGAATTACTTTCTCCTAAACAAGCTTTTGAGTTTATGCGTCGATTGTGGCAAATTGGACAAACTGTGCTGGGGCTGATTTTTCGCCATCCCGTCACTGGTACTGCGGTGATTCCCATATTACCTGACGGGCGAATTGTGTTAATTCGCCGCCGCGACAACGGTCGCTGGGGACTGCCGGGAGGTATGGTTGACTGGGGAGAGGATGTTCCGACAACAGTGCGGCGGGAATTGGCGGAGGAAACAGGACTCGATTTAGTCAAAATCCTGCGCTTGGTGGGCGTTTATTCGGCTGCCGATAGAGACCCGCGCCTGCACTCAATTTGTATCGTGGTAGCTGCTGAAGTGGAAGGAAAGATGCAAATTCAGGATACGCTGGAAATCAGCGAGGTTGAGGCTTTTTCGCCGGGATCGCTGCCGGAAAACCTGCTGAGCCACGATAACGACAAGCACTTGCAGGACTATTTTCAAGGTCTGACAACTTTGGCTTAAACCGGCGGGGCATCCAAATTTAAGCACAGTCAGAAATTATCTCGCCGTCAAAAGTTGTCTGCGATCGGTGGAATTAATTTTTAATTTTTCCCTACCTTAATTTACAGGTTCTGAACATTAAATTAATCATCTTTTTATTGCTAAATATTTAACCGGATGTACTCACAGCTACGCAATTCTCGGGTCAAACTTTCTTTAGGGCAAATCTTCTGGCACGAAGTCGGTCAAGGCTCTAATTTAGTATTTTTACACGGTTCTTGGCAGGACAGCAGTCAGTGGCTGGGGACGATCGAACATTTGAGCCCCTACTACCAATGTTTCGCGCCGGATTTGCTGGGGTTTGGCGATTCCGAACGGCCGAACGTTCATTATTCGATCGACCTAGAAGTAGAATGTCTCGCGCAATACCTCGACACTTTGAACCTGCAACAGGTTTATTTGGTCGGTCATTCTTTGGGCGGCTGGGTGGCGGCCAGCTACGCGATCAAATATCCCGATCGAGTTCAGGGTTTAGTGTTGTTGGCCCCTGAAGGGGTAAAGGTTGGCCACCGGCGGGCGCGGTGGCAGAATGCTCGCTGGCTGATCGGTAAACCTCCCTTAGCTTACTGGTTGTTGCGATCGATCTATCCCATTGCTAAGTTGTTGGGCCGCAAAAAAAAGATTGACAGATTGCTAAACTTCAGACAGCAATTGGTGCAGTCCCCAGTTGCAGTGCAGTTGCTGTTGGGGCGTCGGCGGGCTGAAACTACAGCGGAGTTAGTTGATGATAATTTACCATTTTTGAAAGTGCCTGTTTTGTTGTTGCACGGTTCTGAAGATAGCGTCACAGCTTTATCTCTGTGTCAATGTTATGCCGCTCTAGTTCCTAATGCCGAACTGCAATCTGTCAGCGGGGGAGAAAGCAATTTACCGCAGGAAGCCCCGGATATTGTTGCTAAGTATATTCGCGAATTTGCTAAGTGAATTAGTCAGTAGTCAGTAGTTAGTAGTTAGTAGTTAGTGGTCAGTAGTCAGTAGTCAGTAGTCAGTAGTTAGTAGTTAGTGGTCAGTAGTTAGTGGTCAGTAGTCAGTAGTCAGTAGTCAGTGGGAATTGTGGGCTGTTGACCAATAACCAATAACCAATAACCAATAACCAATAACCAATAACCAATAACCAATAACCAATAACCAATAACCAATA